>JBBQCA010000061.1:0-14724 GCA_038318315.1 Burkholderiales bacterium
CTGGTGGTGATGGTGATCTTCGTCTTCCTGCGCAATCTGCCGGGCACCATCATCCCGAGCGTCGCGGTGCCGCTGTCTCTGGTCGGAACCTTCAGCGTGATGTATCTCGCGGGCTTCTCGATCAACAACCTGACGCTGATGGCGCTCACCATCGCGACCGGATTCGTGGTCGACGACGCGATCGTGATGATCGAGAACATCTCGCGCTTGATCGAAGACGGCATGAAGCCGTTCGAGGCGGCGTTGAAGGGCGCCGAGCAGATCGGCTTCACGATCATCTCGCTGACTTTCTCGCTGATCGCGGTGCTGATCCCGTTGCTCTTCATGGGCGATGTGGTGGGGCGCCTGTTTCGCGAGTTCGCGATCACGCTGGCGGTGGCGATCCTGATTTCAGCGGTGGTGTCGCTGACGTTGACGCCGATGATGTGCGCGCGCCTGCTCAAGCACACGCCGCCCGAGCGCGAACCGAAGTGGGCGAGGAAGACCAACGCGCTGTTCGAGGACGTGATCGCGCGCTACGGCCGCGCGCTCGAATGGGTGCTCGACCACCAGCCGATCACGTTGATCATCGCGGTCGGAACGCTCCTGCTCACGGTCGTGCTCTACATCCTGATCCCCAAAGGCTTCTTCCCGGTCCAGGACACCGGCGCGATCCAGGGCATCACGGATGCGCAGCAGTCGTTCTCGTTCGCGGCGATGGCCGCGCGCCAGCAGCAACTCGCGCTCATCGTGTCCCAGGATCCCGCGGTCGAAAGCCTGTCGTCGTTCATCGGCATCGACGGCACCAACACGACGTTGAACAGCGGTCGCTTCCTGATCAACCTCAAGCCCTACGGCAGCGGCGACGGCAAGCGCGACATCCACGCCAACGAGGTGATCAAGCGGCTGCAATCGAAGATCGATCAGGTGGTGGGCATCAGCCTGTACATGCAGCCGGTGCAGGACCTCACCATCGAGACGCGCGTCTCGCGCACGCAATACCAGTTCAGCGTCGAGGACGCGGATCCGGTCGAGCTCGCGACCTGGGTGCCGAAGATCGTCGAGAAGCTGTCGAAGGTTCCCGAGCTTGCCGAGGTCGCGAGCGACCAGCAGGACAAGGGTCTGCAGGCCTATATCCAGATCGATCGCGACGCCGCATCGCGGCTCGGCATCACGCCGGCTGCGATCGACAACGCGCTCTACAACGCCTTCGGCCAGCGTCTCGTCTCGACCATCTTCACGCAGTCCAATCAATATCGCGTGGTGCTCGAGGTCAAGCCCGAATACGGCCTGGGACCGAGCGCGCTCGACGGCATCTACGTCACCGCGACCGGCGTGGCCTCGGCGGTCGGACAGAACACGCAGGGGCGCGCGCAGGCCAACGCGGCGACAGCGCAGCAATCGACGTCGGCCGCGAGTGCGACATCGATGCAGGTGCCGCTGTCGTCGATCGCCACGATCTCGGAGCGTCTCGGCTCGCTCGTCATCAATCACATCGGCCAGTTCCCGTCGGCCACCGTGTCGTTCAACCTCGCGTCGGGCGCGTCGCTCGGGCAGGCCGTCAAGGCGATCCGCGCCGCGCAGGCGGAGCTCGGCGTGCCGCCCAGCGTCGCCGTCAATTTCCAGGGCGCGGCGCTCGCGTTCCAGGCCTCGCTGGACAACACGCTGTTCCTGATCCTGGCCGCGATCGTGACGATGTACATCGTGCTGGGCGTGCTCTACGAGAGCTACATCCATCCGGTCACGATCCTCTCGACGCTGCCATCGGCCGGCGTGGGCGCGCTGCTCGCGCTGATGATCGCGGGACAGGACCTGGGCATCATCGCGATCATCGGCATCATTCTGCTGATCGGCATCGTCAAGAAGAACGCGATCATGATGATCGACTTCGCGCTCGATGCCGAACGCAACGGCGGCATGAATCCGCGCGACGCGATCCACCGCGCCGCGCTGCTGCGCTTTCGCCCGATCCTGATGACGACGATGGCCGCGCTGCTGTCCGCGTTGCCGCTGATGCTGGGCGGCGGCATCGGTTCCGAACTGCGGCGGCCCCTGGGTATCGCGATGGTCGGCGGCCTGCTGGTCTCGCAGGTGCTGACGCTGTTCACGACGCCGGTGATCTATCTGACCTTCGATAACGTCGCGTGGCGCTTCAAGGCCTGGCGGCATCGTCACGATGGCGGGGCCGACGATGATGCGCGGGATCGCCGCGACGATGCGCTGGATGAGCCGCCGGCCGGGAGCATGATCCCTTGAATCGCGAGAGCGAAGACAAGCGCGGCGACGGCGACCACGAAGGTCGTCGCGGCCACGGGATCAGAGGCGTGATCGACAACGCCTTCAATCCCTCACGCCTGTTCATCGAGCGACCGGTCGCGACCACGCTGCTGACGATCGGCATCGCGCTGGCGGGTGCGATGGCGTTCGCGCTGCTGCCTGTGTCGCCCTTGCCGCAGGTGGACTTTCCCACCATCTCGGTCAGTGCCGGACTGCCCGGCGCGAGTCCCGAGACGATGGCCGCCACGGTCGCGACGCCGCTCGAACGCGCGCTCGGCCGCATCGCCGGCGTGACCGAGATGACGTCGTCGAGCGGCCTGGGCTCGTCCAACGTGACGCTGCAGTTCGACCTGTCGCGCGACATCGACGGCGCGGCACGCGACGTGCAGGCCGCGATCAACGCGGCGCGCAACCTGTTGCCCACGGGCCTGCCCAACAATCCCAACTATCGCAAGGTCAATCCGGCGGATGCGCCGATCCTGATTCTCGCGATGACCTCGGACACCTTGACCCGCAGCCAGATGTTCGATGCGGCCGACACCATCCTCGCGCAGAAGATCTCGCAGGTATCCGGCGTGGGCAACGTCAACGTGGGCGGTGCCGCGCGGCCCGCGGTGCGCGTCGAACTCAATCCGGGCCAGCTCAACAACGCCGGCATCGCCGTCGAGCAGGTGCGCAACGCGATCGCATCGACCAACGCCAACCGACCCAAGGGCGTGCTCGACGACGGCAGCCACGCCTGGCAGATCTATGCGAACGATCAATCGAAGACCGCGGCCGAATATCGCCCGCTGATCGTGGCGTACCAGAATGGCGCGCCGGTGCGTCTGGGCGCCGTGGCGCAGGTGATCGACTCCAATCAGGACCTGCGCAACGCCGGCCTGGCCAACGGCAAGCAGTCGGTGGTGCTGATCATCTTCCGGCAACCCAACGCCAACATCATCAACACGGTCGATCGCATCAAGGCGCTGCTGCCGCAGTTCCGCGCATCGATCCCCGCGGCGATCGACCTGCAGATCATGCTCGACCGCACGACCACGATCCGCGCGTCGCTGCGCGATACCGAAACCACGCTGCTGCTGTCGGTGGCGCTGGTGATCCTGGTGGTGTTCCTGTTCCTCGGCAACGCGCGCGCGGCGTTGATCCCGAGCGTGGCCGTGCCGGTGTCGCTGGTCGGGACCTTCGGCGCGATGTACATGTTCGGGTACTCGCTCAACATCTTCACGCTGATGGCGTTGACGGTCGCGACCGGCTTCGTCGTCGACGACGCCGTGGTGGTGCTGGAGAACGTGTCCAGATACATCGAAGAAGGCATGAAGCCGTTCGAAGCCGCGATGCGCGGCGCCAAGGAGGTCGGCTTCACGGTGTTGTCGATGAGCATCTCGCTGATCGCGGTCTTCATCCCTATCCTGCTGATGGGCGGCATCGTCGGACGCCTGTTCCGCGAGTTCGCGGTCACGCTGTCGGTGGCGATCCTGGTCTCGTTGATCGTGTCGCTGACGACGACACCGATGATGTGCGCGTACGTGTTGAAGCCGCGCCGCGGAAACGATGGTGCCGACGACGGTCCGGACGGCGGCGCGCGTCCACGGCGCCGCAGCGCATGGCGCAGCGTCCTGGCGGGCATCGACCGTCGCGTCGTGCAACCGATCGCGCGCGGCAGCGCGTGGGCGGTCGACGGCATGACGCGCGGCTACACGCGCTCGCTCGGATGGGCACTGGCCGCGGCGCCGCTGATGATCCTGATCCTGTTCGCCACCGTCGGCCTGAACGTCTGGCTCTACACGATCGTGCCCAAGGGCTTCTTCCCGCCGCAGGACACGGGGCGCATGGGCGGATCGATCCAGGCCGATCAGGCGATCTCGTTCCAGGCGATGCAGATCAAGCTCGAGCGCTTCGCGAAGATCGTGCAGGCCGATCCCGCGGTGGTCAACGTGATCGCGTTCACCGGCGGCGGGCAGCGCAACTTCGGCAACATGTTCGTTGCGTTGAAGCCCTTGTCGGAACGCAAGGAAACGATCGACCAGGTGATCGGCCGGCTGCGTCGCGCGACCGCGCGCGAGCCGGGCGCGACGCTGTATTTCCAGGCGGTGCAGGACATCCGCATCGGCGGCCGCGCATCGAACGCGCTCTATCAGTACACGCTGCAGGCCGACGACCTCAACGAGCTGCGCGCGTGGGAGCCGAAGATCCGCCAGGCGTTGACGCAACTGCCCGAACTGACCGACGTCAACACCGACACGCAGGACAAGGGCCTGCAGACGTCGCTGGTGATCGATCGCGATGCCGCGTCGCGCCTCGGGATCACCGCGGTCGCGATCGACACGACGTTGAACGATCTGTTCGGTCAGCGGCAGGTCTCGACGATCTACAATCCGCTCAACCAGTACAAGGTCGTGATGGAAGCCGCGCCGCAGTACTGGCAGAGTCCGGACTCGCTCAAGGACGTGTTCGTCGCATCCAGGACCGGCGCGTCGATTCCGCTGTCGTCGTTCGCGCGCTACGAGACCACCAACACCGCATTGCGCGTGAACCACCAGGGGCAGTTCGTGGCGTCGACGATCTCGTTCAACCTGCCCGAGAACGCGTCGCTGTCCACGGCCACCAACGCGATCGAGAACGCGATGTCGCGCATCGGCGTGCCGTCGTCGATCCACGGCGGCTTCCAGGGCACGGCCAAGGCCTTCCAGGACTCGTTGGCCAGCCAGCCGATCCTGATCGCCACCGCGCTCCTGGCGGTGTTCATCGTGCTCGGCATCCTCTACGAAAGCCTGGTCCATCCGCTGACGATCCTCTCGACCTTGCCGTCGGCGGGCGTCGGCGCCTTGCTCGCGTTGCTCGCGACCGGTACCGAGTTCTCGATCATCGCGCTGATCGGCGTGATCCTCTTGATCGGCATCGTCAAGAAGAACGCGATCATGATGATCGACTTCGCAATCGCACGTGAACGCGATCGCGGACTCTCGCCGCGCGACGCGATCTTCGAGGCAGCAACGCTGCGCTTCCGGCCGATCATGATGACGACGCTGGCTGCCTTGTTCGGTGCGCTGCCGCTGGCGCTGGGTGCGGGCGACGGCGCCGAGTTGCGCAAGCCGCTGGGCATCGCTATCGTCGGCGGCCTGCTGGTCAGCCAGGTGCTGACGCTCTACACCACGCCGGTCGTCTATCTCTATTTCGATCGCATGAGCCACTGGGCGGCGCGTCGACGCGAAGCACGCCGCGCGCGCAGGGAAGCGCGCATCTCCGATCGACTCACGCATGTGTGAAGACCTGTTTCCCGAACCCAATACATGAAAATTCATCTATCGCCCGTGGCGGTGTTGTGCGCCTCGCTGCTGCTCACATTCGTCTCGGGCTGCACCGTCGGCCCGGACTACAAACGTCCCGACGTCGCCGCGCCTGCGATCTTCAAGGAGAACCAGGGTTGGAAGCTGGCGCAGCCGGCCGACGAGTTGCCGCACGGCAAATGGTGGGAGATCTACGACGACCCCGATCTGAACGCGATGGAGGAACAGGTCGCCCGGAACAATCAGAGCGTCGCGCAGGCCGACGCGTCGTATCGCGCCGCGACGGCGCTGGTCGATGCGGCGCGATCGAACTATTTTCCGATCGTGTCGGCCGATGCGTCGGTCACGCGCTCGGGCGGCGGCCGCGCAGGAAGCACCGGCGCGACTGCGAGCAGCGGCAGCCGCAGCAGCACGAGCCGCACCGTCTCGCTGGGGGCGTCCTGGGAAATCGATCTTTGGGGCCGCGTACGTCGCCAGGTCGAATCGCAGCGCGCGAGCGCGGACGCGAGTGCGTCGGACCTCGCCGGCATCGTGCTGTCGCGGCAGGCCTCGCTCGCATCGAGCTATTTCCAGTTGCGACTGGTCGATGCGCAAAAGCAGTTGCTCGACGACACCATCGCCGCGTACGGGCGTACGCTTCAGGTCACGCGCAATCGCTACGAAGGCGGCGTGTCGGCGCGCGTCGATGTGGCGCAGTCCGAAACGCAGTTGAAGAACACGCAGGTGCAGGCGATCGATCTGGGCGTCGCGCGCGCGCAGCTCGAGCACGCCATCGCGCTCTTGCTCGGCAAACCCGCGTCGGAATTCTCGATCCCGGCCAGTACATGGCCGGCTTTCCAGGCGAAGCGCGTGCCCGCGGTTCCGGAGAGCGGCTTGCCCTCGCAATTGCTCGAGCGCCGTCCCGACATCGCAGGCGCGGAGCGCAGGGTCGCCGCGGCCAATGCGCAGATCGGTGTTGCCAAAGCCGCGTATTTCCCGTCGCTCGGCATCTCGGCGTCGGGCGGTTTTTCCAGCGCCGTGGCCGCGGGGCTCTTCAGCGCGCCCAATCGCTTCTGGTCGATTGGCCCCGCGCTCGCGGAGACCTTGTTCGACGGCGGGCTGCGCCGCGCGCAGACCGCGCAGGCAACCGCGAACTACGACGCCAACGTCGCGGCCTATCGCGAAACCGTGCTTGCCGGATTCGCGGAAGTCGAGGACCAGCTCGCGGCGCTGCGCATCCTCGAGCAGGAAGCCGACGCGCAGGACGACGCGCTCGCATCGGCGCGCCAATCGCTGGAGCTGACGCTCAATCAGTACAAGGCGGGAACGGTCAGCTACCTCAACGTCGTGACCGTGCAGGCAACGGCGCTGGCGAGCGAGCGCAATGCGGTTTCGATCTTCGGCAGCCGCATGATCGCGAGCGTGGGGCTGGTGCGGGCGCTGGGCGGCGGGTGGAGCGCGAGCGATACGCCGATGGCGGGTCGCTGACGTCGACGTACGGGCGTATCACTGCCGCCGATCGAAGCCGCTGCGCGGGAATCCGCGCCGCAAGCGGGAGTCGAGTCGTTTTTCCGTGGATTCGTCGCATCATGGTCGAGCCGGGCTATCGTGCCGACTACGATCGGCGCTTTCGATACGGCGAGGCGAATGACATGAATGTTCGCTGGAGAACGTGGCTGCCTGTGCTCGAGGAACGAGTGCCGGTGAGCCTGAGCGAAAGCGAACGATGCGCAGTCGTTGAACTGGACCGCGGCTTGCGACGCTACGCGGGTCGGTTGCTGCTCTACGCGACCCTGTTTCTCGCGTTGCTGGCGAGCGGCTTGTACGCGACCGGAAACGGCAAGCTGACGCTGCTCGAATCGATTGCGGCTTCACTCGGGTTGCTGGTCTGCCTGACCGCGCTGGTCATCGGTGCATGGGCGCGGCCCGCGTCGTTCGCCACGCGACCCGCCCGCAAGATCCTGATGGCGATCGTGCTGGCCATGCTGGGCGGCCTTGTGGGTGGCTACCTGGCGGAGCCGGGCGGATGGAACGCCTACCTGCAGCACATGCAGCGCATAGGCTATTACGTCGTGTTCGGGGCGGGTCTGGTGGGACTGATGATGGCGGGCCTCGGCACCGGGCTGGGCCTGTTGCGCCATCGCGAGAATCTTGCGGTCGAAGCCCGCGTGCGCTCGGAGTCCGAAGCGCGTTTGCGAGAGGAACAGCTTGCGCACAATCTCGCCGAAGCCCGGCTCGCCGTCCTGCAGGCGCAGGTCGAGCCGCACTTTCTGTTCAACTCGCTGGGGGCGGTTGTCGAGCTGTCCGAAGGCAAGGCGCCCGAGGCGGCCGAGCTTTGCCAGCATCTGGTCGAGTTCCTGCGCGGTTCGCTCGCGGGGCTGCGCGCAGGCAGCACGACCCTGGGTGCCGACCTCGATGTCGCTGCGTCGTATCTCGAGGTGATGTCGATCCGTCTGGGCGACCGCCTGAGCTGGTCGGTGGACGCGCCCGCCGAACTCCGCGGAGCCATGCTTCCGGCCGCGATGACCATCTCGCTGGTCGAGAATGCGATCAAGCACGGCATCGAGCCCTGGGCGCAACCGGCCAGCATCAGGGTCGTGGCGCGTGCCGCGGGCGATCAGTTGTTGCTCATCGTCGAGGACACCGGCCGCGGCCTCGTCGATCCGCGCGGCGAGGGGCTCGGCCTTTCCAATATTCGCGAGCGGCTACACCTGCAATTCCCGCAGCGAAGCGACGTGACGCTCGAGCCGCATCAGCCGCGCGGAACGCGGGCGATCCTGCGGCTCCCGTTGCAGATCCAGACTGCCGCATGACCGCCGCGACGCGCGCCCTGATCGCCGAAGACGAGCCGCTGATGGCGGATCGTCTGGTTCGCATGCTCGGCGACGCGTGGCCGGAACTGGAGATCGCAGGCGCGGTCGGGAGCGGCGAGGAAGCACTCGAGTTCTGCGCGCGCGAGAACGTGGATGTGCTCTTTCTCGACATTCGCATGCCGGGGCTATCCGGGCTCGAGGTCGCCGCGCTGGTCCATCCCGGGCCGCAGATCGTCTTCACCACCGCGTACGACGAACATGCGATCGCGGCCTTCGAAGCGGGCGCAGTCGACTATCTCCTGAAGCCGATCGTCGCCGCGCGCCTGGCCATGACCGTCGATCGCGTTCGACAGCGCCTGTCCGAGCCGACGGCGCTCGGCCTCCCGGAAATCCGAAGGATCGTTTCCGAACTCATTCCCAAGGTCGCGCGCGAGTCGCGCACGATCACCTGGTTGCGTTGTTCGATCGGCGCGACGATCCGTCTGGTGAAGGTCGCGGACGCGCTGTATTTCGAATCGGATTCGAAATACACGCGCGTCGTGACCGCGACCGGGGAAGGCTTTGTCCGTCTCTCGATTAAAGAATTGCTGGAAGGACTCGACCCGGATGTGTTCTGGCAGATCCATCGCGGCACGATTGTCAACGTCGAAGCGATCGATCGCGTAAGTCGAGACGGTCCGGAAAAATTGCAGGTCTTCCTTCGCGATCGAGCCGAGCGCCTGTCGGTGAGCCGTGCCTACAGTCACCGCTTCAAGCGCGACTGACTCGGGCGCGCAGCGGCCGAGATCGCTTCGAAGCAGGCGGCAAGACCGCTCCGCTAGTTCGAGACCAGGCTCGCCGATATGTTGATCGACAGCGCGAGGATGCTGGCGTTGAAGAAGAACGACAGCACCGATTGCGCGAGCACGAGCTTGCGCGTGCCGCGCGTGGTGACCTCGATGTCGGAAGTCGCGAAAGCAACCGCGATCGTGAACGAGAAATACATGAAGTCCCAGTAGTCGGGCTTCAGGTTCGCTTCGGGAAAGACCAAAGTCGTCGCGCCGCGATCCGCCTGGTAATACTCATGGGCGTAGTGCAGGCCGAAGACGGTCGGAATCAAGAACCACGAGCCTAGCACCGTGCTCGCGGCAATGGCGATGTGAAAGGGTCTGCTGCTCGATGTGGCCGATGCGCCTGCCAGCTCGATCACGATCGCGACCAGGCTCATCAGGGCCGCGAGCGTGAGCGCGATCAGGATCGCGTAGGCCTTCTCGTCCTGTTTCTTCGCGAAGCTGCGTACGTCACCCTCGCCGGCGCGCAGCATCATGATCCAGATGACGACCAGGAAGACATAGACCGCGACGTTCCAACCGATCAGCACATGCATGACCGGGTCGCCGTCGGGCAACGGAATCGCGAAGCCCGCCACGATGCCTACCGCGAGCGCGTCGAAGAGCCGCGGTCGCGACGCATAGAACTTGTGCAAAGTCTTGATCATCGTCCGGTTCGCCTCGCTCATCCCTTGCCGTGCGCCGCCATCATCGCCGAGATTCGCCGCGCCGCGTCCTGCAGCGGGGCAAGAAAGCGCCGCTTCATCTCGGCGGCGGGAGTTCGATTCGCCTGCCCGCTGATATTCATCGCGGCAATGGTGCGGCCGCTTGCGCCGACGATCGGGACCGCGAGCGAGATCAGGCCCTCCTCGAGTTCCTGATCGACCAGCGTCCAGCCTTTCGTTCGCGCATCGTCGACGATCGCCTTGAGCCGCGTGAGCCGTGTTTCGGTGTGCTGGGTGAGCGCCTTGAGGTCCGAATGCTTCAGCACCTCGGCGGCTTCGGACGCGGTCAGTCCCGCGAGCAGCACGCGGCCCATCGACGTGCAATACGCCGGCAGGCGACTGCCCATCGAAAGGTTGATTGCCATGATCTTCTGCGTGGGCACGCGCAGCACATAGACGATTTCTGCGCCGTCGAGCACCGCGGCCGAACAGCTTTCGTGCAGCTTCTGCACCAGCGCTTCCATCACCGGTTCCGCGAGATTCCAGAACGGCAGCGCGGTGAGATAGGGAAAGCCGAGCGAAAGTATGCGCGGCGTCAGGCTGAACGCGCGCTCGTCGAGCCTGACGTAGCCGAGGTGCTCGAGCGTGAGCAGAATGCGGCGCGCGCCGGCGCGCGTGAGGCTCGCGGCCTCGGCGACTTCGGTGAGCGTCAGTTCGCGCGACCGTCCGTCGAACGCCTGAATCACGCGCAGGCCGCGCGCGAAGGCCTGAACGAAGCTGTCGCCCGGCGTGACCGGCGACTTCGGTTCGGCGAGAGCTTTACGAGGCACGGTTCACAATGGCGAGGACACGGATAGTCGCGTGCGTCGGGTCTTGACGCATCGAAATTCGGCCGTTATTCTTGTTCATCCAACGAATTATTGTTCTTTGTAAGAACAAATGCAACGCCGACGAGGCGAGATGATTACAGCGGCGGCGACTACGCATGATCGACAAAATCGTTGACTCGGCCGCCGATGCGCTGCGCGACGTACCCGACGGCGCGACCGTGATGATCGGCGGCTTCGGTACGGCGGGGATGCCGGTGCAGTTGATCGATGCGCTGATCGCGCAGGGCGCGTGCGACCTGACCATCGTCAACAACAATGCGGGCAACGGCGAGACCGGACTGGCCGCATTGCTGAAGGCACGGCGCGTGAAGAAGATCATCTGCTCGTTCCCCCGCCAGACCGACTCGCAGGTGTTCGACGCGCTCTATCGCGCGGGCGAGATCGATCTCGAACTCGTGCCGCAAGGTAATCTCGCCGAACGCATACGCGCGGCAGGTGCGGGCATCGGCGGTTTCTTCACGCCGACCGGCTACGGCACGCCGCTGGCCGAGGGCAAGGAGACGCGCGTGTTCGACGGGAAACCGATGGTGTTCGAGACCGCGATCCACGCCGACTTCGCGCTGATCAAGGCGCGCGTTGCGGACCGCTGGGGCAACCTGGTCTATCGCAAGACCGCGCGCAACTTCGGACCGGTGATGGCGATGGCGGCACGCTGCGCGGTGGCGCAGGTCGATGAGATCGTCGAGCTGGGCGGGCTCGACCCCGAGGTGATCGTCACGCCGGGTATCTTCGTCAAGCGCGTCGTGCGGGCCGGGCCTTCGGACTCGACCCCGGGTCGCGCGGCATGAGGCGCAAATCATGAGCTACAGGAAGCTGACCCGCGACCAGATCGCCGCGCGCGTGGCCGCCGACATTCCCGATGGCGCGATCGTCAACCTCGGCATCGGCATTCCGACGCTGGTCGCCAATCAATTGCCGGTCGATCGCGAGATCGTCCTGCACAGCGAGAACGGACTGCTCGGGATGGGTCCGGCGCCCGCGCCCGGCGACGAAGACGAAGACCTGATCAACGCCGGCAAGCAGCCGGTGACGATACGCGCGGGCGCTTCATATTTTCATCACGCGGATTCGTTCGCGATGATGCGCGGCGGGCATCTGGACTATTGCGTGCTCGGCGCGTTCCAGGTGTCTGTGAGCGGCGATCTCGCCAACTGGCATACCGGGGCGCCCGGCGCGATACCCGCAGTGGGCGGCGCGATGGATCTCGCGATCGGTGCGCGCCACGTGTTCGTGATGATGGAGCACACCACGCGCGAAGGGCAGAGCAAGATCGTCGAGCGCTGCACCTATCCGCTGACCGGCATCGCGTGCGTCGAGCGGGTCTATACCGATCTCGCGACGCTCGACATCACCGAGGCCGGCGTGGTGGCGCGCGATCTGGTCGATGGCCTCGCATTCGACGAACTCGAGCGCCTGACCGGCATCGCATTGCTCCAACCCGACGCAGCCCGGAAGCGGGACATCGCATGACCCCGATCGCGCCCTATCGAAAGTACGCCGCCGACACCCAGCCGGCTTACGACGTCGCAGCCTACGGCTCGACGCACAGGCGCGCGCCGAAGCAAGGTCTGATCGAGATCCCGCAGACCCTCTCGGAAATCACCGGGCCGCGTTTCGGTCGCGCGGCGTTGCGCGCCGGCGACCAGGACCTCACGCGATTCGACGGCGGCTCGGCGGTGGGTGAACGCATCGTGGTCTCGGGCCGCATCCTCGACGAAAACGGCAAGCCGGTGCGCGATGCACTGGTGGAAATCTGGCAGGCCAACGCCGCCGGCCGTTACCTGCACGCGGGCGACCAGCACGATGCGCCGCTCGATCCGCATTTCTCCGGCATGGGGGCGACCGTGACCGATAACGAAGGGCGCTATCGCTTCATGACCATCAAGCCGGGCGCGTATCCGTGGCGCAATCATCACAACGCCTGGCGGCCCGCGCACATCCACTTCTCGCTGTTCGGCAACGCCTATGCGCAACGCCTGGTGACGCAGATGTATTTCCCCGGCGACCCGCTGCTCGCGTTCGATCCGATCTTCAACAGCATCGCCGACCGCGCCGCGCGCGAACGCCTGATCGCGGGCTTCGAGTGGGACACTACCGAAGCCGAGTACGCGCTCGGTTTTCACTTCGACTTCGTGCTGCGCGGTCGCGACCAGACGCCGGTGGAATGACGATGACCTCGACCCCGGTGGCTACCGCAGTGGCGACAGCATCGCAGACCGTCGGTCCGTATCTGCACATCGGTCTGGCGCCGCGCAACCGGGCCGACGTCGCCTTCGACGGCCGCATCGATCAGCCCGATCGCATCGTGATCGAGGGCCACGCGTTTGATGGCGACGGCAAGCCGCTGCCCGACGGCATGATCGAGATCTGGCAGGCCGATGCGACGGGTCGCTACGATCATGCACACGATCCGCGCTCGGGCGCGAGTGAGGACGCGCGCAGCGCTGCTGGCTTCGGCCGCCTGCCGACCGAGGTCGACGGCAGCTTCACGTTCACGACCGTCAAGCCTGGCCGCGTGCCGGCGCCCGATGGTTCGCTGCAGGCGCCGCACATCGTGCTCGCATGTTTCGCGCGCGGGCTCCTGAAGCATCTTTCAACGCGCATCTATTTCGACGACGAAGCCGACGCCAACGCCGAGGACTACGTGATCGGCCGCGTGCCCGAGCAGCGACGCGTCACGCTGATCGCCGCGCACGCAGGCCCAGGGCGCTATCGATGGACGTTGACGATGCAGGGCGGCGCGGATCTCGAAACGGTGTTCTTCGATTTTTGATCGCGCATCGGTAGCAGTGCCTATGGGCAAGAGCGGTTCGTGTGCTTAGGGTTACGCACTTGCAGAATCCGGCAGAAACGCCGCACGGATTCACGAACGAATACGACAGGAGAATTCGATGACTCGCATTTCCAGATTGAACACGATGCGCAATGCATCCGCACTCGTGCTCGCATGCGCGGCTTTCGCAGCCGGCGCGCTGACCACGCTGCCCGCGCATGCCGCCGACACCATCAAGGTCGGCATCATCACCGAGATGACCGGCGCCTTCGCGGACTTCGGCCAGCAGATGACGACAGGCGCCAAGGCCTACATGAAGGAGCACGGCGACACCGTCGCCGGCAAGAAGGTCGAGCTGATCATCAAGGACGTGGGCGGCCCTGCGCCCGATGTCGCCAAGCGCCTCGCGCAGGAACTGGTGGTCAAGGACAACGTCGACTTCATCGCGGGCTTCGGGCTCACGCCCAACGCCTTGGCGGTCGCGCCGATCGCCACCGAAGCGAAGAAGCCCACCATCATCATGAACGCCGCGACGTCGGTCATCACGACCAAGTCGCCCTACATGGCGCGCGTATCGATGACCTTGCCGCAGGTCACCGCACCGCTGGCCGAGTGGGCGTACAAGAACGGCATTCGCAAGGTCTATACCGCGGTCGCCGACTACGGCCCGGGCTTCGACGCCGAAGGCGCGTTCAAAAAGACCTTCGCCGCCCTGGGCGGGCAGATCGTCGGCGAGGTGCGCATGCCGCTCGCCAACCCCGACTACGGCCCTTATGTCCAGCGCATCAAGGACACCAAGCCCGAAGCGGTATTCGTGTTCGTGCCCGCGGGCGAGTCGGCGGTGGGCTTCATGAAGGCCTATGCCGAACGCGGCCTCGCGGCCGCCGGCATCAAGCTGATCGCGACCGGCGACATGACCGACGACGGCGTGATCGACGCGCTGGGCAACAACGCGCTGGGCGTCATCACCACGCACCACTACTCGGCCGCCCACGACTCCCCCGAGAACAAGGCCTTCCTCGCGGCCTATGCGGCGATCGATGCCACGCACCGACCGAACTTCATGGCCGTGGGCGGCTACGACGCGATGGCGCTGATCTATGCGGTCGCCAAGCAACTGAACGGCAACATCGATCCGGACAAGGCGATGGCGATCATCAAGGGCATGAAGATCGCCAGCCCGCGCGGCCCGATCTCGATCGACCCCGACACACGCGACGTGATCGAGAACGTCTATGTGCGCGAGGTCAAG
>JBBQCA010000062.1:0-14579 GCA_038318315.1 Burkholderiales bacterium
TGCCGTGAATCTTCGGCGCGGAAAGTCCCTTCATGCCCTTGTCGAGTATGAAGCCGCGGATCGCGCCCTCGTCATCCTTGGCCCACACCACGAACACGTCGGCGATCGGCGAATTCGAGATCCACATCTTCGCGCCCGACAGCGAGTAGCCGCCATCGACCTTCTTCGCGCGCGTGACCATCGAGCCCGGGTCCGAGCCGTGATCGGGCTCGGTCAGGCCGAAGCAGCCTATCCATTCGCCGGTCGCGAGCTTCGGCAGATATTTCTGCTTCTGCGCTTCGGTCCCGAACACATTGATCGGCACCATCACCAGCGACGACTGCACGCTCATCATCGAGCGATAGCCCGAGTCGACCCGCTCGACTTCGCGCGCGATCAGGCCGTAGGCCACGTAGTTGAGACCCGGGCCGCCGTACTGCTCGGGGATGGTGGGGCCGAGCAGGCCGAGCTCGCCCATCTCGCGAAAGATCGCCACGTCGGTGGTCTCGTTGCGAAACGCCTCGATCACGCGCGGCGCGAGCTTGTCGGTGCAATAGCGCTGCGCCGCCTCGCGCACCATGCGCTCGTCGTCGCTCAGTTGCGCATCGAGCAGCAACGGGTCTTCCCAGTGGAAGCGGGCCTTGAGCTTGGTGGAGGTGTCGGGTGCGTTCATGATGACCTCGTGTGCTTGACGTTTACCGCGACCTTACATCAATCCGGAATCATCGCCGTCGCTTCGATCTCGACCTTCGCGCGGTCCTCGATCAAGGCAACCACCTGCACGGCCGTCATCGCCGGGTAGTGCTTGCCGATGATCTCCCGATACGCCGCGCCGATGGCCGGATAGGCGTTCACGTACTGGCGCTTGTCGGTCACGTACCAGGTCATGCGCACGATGTGCTCGGGACGACCGCCCGCTTCCGCGAGGACCGCGACGATGTTCGCGAGCGCCTGTCGCGTCTGTGCCGCGAAGTCGTCGCTCTCGAATACGCACTGCGCATTCCATCCGATCTGGCCCGCGATCGAGACCAGCGTGCCGCGCGCGGCGGTGCCGTTGGCATAGCCGCGCGGTTGCGCCCAGCCTTGCGGTTGAAGGATCTTCACGAAGGGATTCGACATGGGGGCTCGCTGCGTTGGCAGGGTGCTAGAGATCGGTGCGGACTTTCCACAATTCCGGGAACAGCACCACGTCGAGCATCTTGCGCAGGTAACTCACGCCGCCCGTGCCGCCGGTGCCGGGCTTGAACCCGATGATGCGCTCGACCGTCGTCACGTGGCGAAAGCGCCATTGCCTGAATGCGTCTTCGAGGTCGATCAATTCCTCGGCGAGTTCGTAGAGCCGCCAGTGCTGTTCGGGGTTGCGATAGACCACCAGCCACGCGGCTTCGACCGCCTCGTCGAACGGTCGGGGCGCACACGGATCGGCAGGCACGGGGTCGACCGCGAAGCCGCCGCGCGCGAGCAGGCCGATCGTCTCGTCGTAGATGCTCGGCGCGCGCAATGCGGCCTCGAGATGCGCGCGCTGTGCGCCTTCGTGCGACGCGACGCGAGCCGCGCTCTTGTTGCCCAGCAGGAATTCGATCTCGCGATATTGGGGCGATTGAAAGCCCGACGACGTGCCCAGATACGGCCTCACGGTGGTGTACTCGCTCGGCGTCATCGTCGAGAGCACCGTCCATGCGGACACGAGTTGCTCCATGATCCGCGACACCCGCGCGAGCATCTTGAATGCCGCCGGCAACGCGTCGACGCGCAGGTTCGCGATCGACGCGCGCAGTTCGTGCAGCATCAGCTTCATCCACAACTCGCTGGTCTGATGCTGCACGATGAAGAGCATCTCGTTGTGATCGGGCGAGCGCGGATGCTGCGACGACAGCAGCGTGTCGAGCGAGAGATAGTCGCTGTAGGTGAGGGAGGCGTCGGTCATTCGAAGCTCGCGTTGCGCCGCTGCGTCAGGTCACTGCCGCGCGAACCTGGAATCGAGGATCGCGATAGGCTTCGCTCGCGAGCGCATCGTCGATCGCCTCGGCGGCGTCGAACACGTCGACATGGCGCAGGTATGCGGGGGCGAAGCCGAATCGCAGGATGTCGCCTTCATCGTCCGTACCTTTGCGAAAGTCGCCGATCACGCCGCACTCGATCAATGCCTGCATCAACGCGTAGCCGTGGCCTGCAAGCGTTCCGCGCGCATGGAAGGAAACCTGGCTGCCGCGCCGCGCCGCATCGCGCGGCGTCGCCAGCACCAGCGCGTCGCCGCATCGGCCCTCGACCTGCTCGATGAAGAGTTCGGTCAGCGCGATCGACTTCGCGCGCAGCGCGGGCATGGGGTCGGCCGCGCCGGTCAGGCTTCGCATCGACGCGATACCGCACTCGAGTGCGGCCATCGAAAGGATGGCCGGCGTCCCGCATAGGAAGCGATCGACGCCGGCCGCGGGCGCATAGCCCGGCTCGAACGCGAACGGCGCCGCATGCCCCATCCATCCCGACAGCGGTTGCATGAACCGCTCGACGTGGCGCGGATGCACCCACAGGAAGGCAGGCGCTCCCGGGCCGCCGTTCAGATACTTGTAGCCGCAGCCGATCGCGAAGTCCGCATCGGCGTCGTGCAGATCGACAGTCACCGCGCCGGCCGAATGCGCGAGGTCCCACACGACCAGCGCGCCCGCGTCGTGGGCGGCGCGCGTCAATGCCTTCATGTGGTGCATCGCGCCGGTTCGATAGTTGACGTGCGTGAGCATCAGCACGGCGGTCGACGGGGCGAGGCTGGAGACGATCGCATCGGCGCGCGCCTCGCTCGCGGTGGCCGGCACCAGCTTCAAGGTCGCGCCGTCGCCGCGCGCATCGGACTGCCGCAGCACGCCTTCGGCGATGTAGAGATCGGTGGGGAAGTTGTCGGCTTCGGAAATGACGACGCTGCGAGCGGCACTGCCTTCATGTGCGAGCCGCATCGCGACCGTCAGCACCTTGAAGAGATTGATCGACGTCGAATCGGCAACGACGACCTCGCCGACGCGCGCGCCGATCAAGGGCGCCAGCGCATCGCCGATGCGTCGCGGCGCCGCGATCCACTCGGCGCTGTTCCAGCTCGCGATCAACTCGTTGCCCCATTGCCGCTCGATCACGTCGGCGACATGCGACGCCGTCGCCCTGGGCAGCGCGCCCAGCGAATTGCCGTCCAGGTAGATCACGTCGTCGGGCAATGCGAAGCGATCGCGCATCGCGGCGAGCGGGTCGGCGGCATCGAGCGCAAGGCAGTCCGCTCGCGTGCGGACTTTCGTGTGCGTGTCCGAATGGCGCGGCGCATGGCGCGGCGGCTCGGCGTGCGAAGTTTGCGTACCCATCAATTTATTTTAGACTTAAAGTAATTTTGTGCCAACGCGGCCAGCG
This sequence comes from Burkholderiales bacterium, assembly GCA_038318315.1. Taxonomy (GTDB): domain Bacteria; phylum Pseudomonadota; class Gammaproteobacteria; order Burkholderiales; family Burkholderiaceae_D; genus CAHJXF01. Next base: position 3,367 of record JBBQCA010000062.1, read on the forward strand.
CGTGGTCAACCCGCTGCGAACAGGAAAAAGGGCGCGACATGAACATCGACATCATCGGCGCCGGTCCGGCCGGCCTCTATTTCGCCATCCTCGCGAAGAAGAGCTTTCCCGCCGCACGCATCGAAGTCACCGAGCGCAATCGCGCCGACGACACCTTCGGCTTCGGCATCGTGCTCTCCGACGAAACGCTGGGCAACCTGCAGCGCGCCGACGAACCGACGTTCCGCAAGATCGCCGCCAGCTTCGCGTACTGGGACGACATCCACACCCACTTCAAGGGGACGGTGTCGAAGTCCACCGGCCACGGTTTCTCGGGCATCCGGCGCCTGACGCTGCTGCAGATCCTGCAGCGTCGCGCGATCGAGCTCGGGGTGACGATCCGCTATGGCGTCGAGGACAAAGGGCTGGCCGCGCACGTGGACGCCGACCTGATCGTCGCGGCCGACGGCATCAACAGCACTATCCGCGAAGCGCTGAAGACGCACTTCGCACCCGAGGTCGATCTGCGCAGCAATCGCTTCACCTGGCTGGGTGCGCGCATGAATCTGCCGGGCTTCACGTACAGCTTTCGCGAGGACACGATCAGTCCGCGTGACGACCGGCACAAGCCGGGTATCTGGAACATGCACGCGTACGAGTTCACCAATACGCGCACGGCGCGCGATCGTGACGACCCCGATGCTCCCATCGGCGAATGCACGATCGTGATCGAGACCACCGACGAAGCATTTCGTGCGGCGGGCCTGACACCGACCGACGAAGCCGCGACCGCGCGCTTCGTCGAGCGCCTCTTCGCGGAAGAACTGCAGGGTCACGCGGTGCTGACCAATCGGTCCTACTGGCGACAATTTCCGACCATCACCTGCAAGACCTGGCACCACCGCATCGATCGCGGCAACGGAAAGTCGGCACAGGTCGTGCTGCTGGGCGATGCCGCGCATACCGCGCATTTCTCGATCGGCTCGGGAACCAAGCTCGCGCTCGAAGACGCGATCGCGTTGCATGCGGCAGTCGCCAAGCAACCCGACGACCTGCAGCGCGCGCTCGCGCACTACGAAGCCGATCGCCGCGACGAAGTCGGGCGCATCCAGCATTCGGCCAACGTCAGCCTGGTGTGGTTCGAGAACGTGCGGCGCTTCTGGGAGATGGAGCCGATCCAGTTCAACTACTCGCTCTTGTCGCGCTCCAAGCAGATCACGCACGAGAACCTGCGGCTGCGCGACGCGGCGCTGGTGGGCGAGGTCGAGACCTGGTGGAATCGCCGCGTCGCGCGCTCGCTCGCCGTGGCGTTGCCGAAGGCCTTCGTGGCGCCGCCGCTGTTTTCGCCTTTCGTGCTGCGCGACATGCAGGTGAAGAATCGCGTGGTGGTCTCGCCGATGGCGCAGTATTCGGCGATAGACGGGATGCCCAACGAGTGGCACTTCGTGCACTACACCACGCGCGCGCTGGGTGGGGCGGGGCTGGTGTTCATCGAGATGACCTGTCCTTCGCCCGACGCGCGCATCACGCCGGGATGTACGGGGCTGTGGAACCACAAGCAGGCCAACGCGTTCAAGCGCATCGTCGATTTCTCGCATCGTCACAGCGACGCGAAGCTGTGCATGCAGCTCGGTCACGCGGGCCGCAAGGGCTCGACGCAACTGGGCTGGGAGAAGATGGACGACCCGCTCGACGAAGTGCTGCACGGACCGAACTGGGATCTCTATGCGCCGTCGCCGCTCGCGTATCGCGAAGGCGTCAACGCGCCGCCGCGCGCGATGAAGCCGGCCGACATGGATCGCATTCGCGACCAGTTCGTGGCCTCGGCGCGGCTTGCCGACGAGGCCGGCTTCGACATGCTCGAACTCCACATGGCGCACGGCTACCTGCTGGCGAGCTTCATCTCGCCGATCACCAATCGTCGCGAGGATGCGTATGGCGGCAGCCTCGCGCATCGGCTGCGCTTTCCGCTCGAAGTGTGGGATGCGGTGCGCGCCGTGTGGCCGCGCGAGAAGCCGATGAGCGTACGCGTATCGGCCACCGACTGGATCCCCGGCGGCACCACCGGCGCCGACGCGGTCGAGATCGCGAAGACCTTCAAGGCGCACGGCTGCGACCTGATCGACGTCTCGACCGGCCAGACCGACCCCGCGTCGCGCCCCGTGTATGGCCGCATGTACCAGGCCACGTTCGCCGAGCAGGTGCGGCTCGAAGCGGGCATCGCGACGATGGCGGTGGGTGCGGTCACGAGCGCCGATCAGGTCAACACCTTGCTGGTGTCGGGACGCGCGGATCTGGTGGCATTGGCGCGGCCGCACCTGGCGGACCCGTATTTCACGCTGCATGCGGGGGCCGACGCTGGCTACGAAGGGACTACGTGGCCGGCGCAGTATCTGCCGGGGGCGCAGCAGGCGTATGCGCTTGCGAAGCGCTTCGCGGAGGCAGTTGCTGCTTCGCGGGAGTCACTTTCTTTGGCCCGCCAAAGAAAGTAACCAAAGAAAGGCGGGTCCCGCGCTGCTGCCCCTTGACTGACATCGTCAGTCAAGGGGTCCCCGAGTCGAGCGAGCTGGGGTCGGCGCGCCGAGAACTCGCTGCGCTCAAACACTCGTCGCTTAAAGGCCCCGCCCCCAGCCCGCTCGCCTCGGCAGCATCACAGGGGAAAGATCAACTGCAAAAGCAGAAGCCACCGCAACAACAGACCCCACCCGACGCCTCGCAGCGCAGCGAGGCCTTTGACGTTCTCCTCACCGGGCGTAGCCTTTCTTTGGTTACTTTCTTTGGCGAAGCAAAGAAAGTGACTCCCAGCGAAGCACCCCCCAAACAAACTTTGTGACAGTTCCCCGACCCCTATCCGGCCAAATTCCATCCATCCCCAAGTAAGCTGCTACACGGCTCGCACGGACCGACTTAATTGTCCACAATGGACAAAACGTCCAATTCAGCTAAAATGGCCAACAGCGCTTACCGGAGCCGACCATGTCCACATTGACGTTTCGCAACAACCAGGGCGAGCTGATCGACATCCCCAGCATCGCGTCCACCGACGTCAAGAACGCTTTCGGCACCATGCTCGATCGCGTGGCGGCCGGCTCGCCGGTTGCGATCACGCGCCACGACGCGCCGCGCGCCGTGCTGATCTCGTATGAAGAATTCCAGTCGCTCGCGCGCTCGCGCACGCAGGGGCTGGCCGCGCTCGATGCCGAGTTCGACGACCTGCTCGCGCGCATGCAGACCGCGAAGGCGAAGAAAGGCATGGCCGATGCGTTCGACGCAACTCCGGCCGTGCTCGGACGCGCCGCTGTGAAGGCCGCGCGCGGGATCAAGCCGGCGCCCAAGCTTGCGCGCCGGGCACGCTGAACGAGGGCGTCCGGCGCGGCGGATGCCGAGCGCGGTTGCCAGGATTCCCGGCGTGAGGGAACTCGCGTGAAAGAGCGCGCGTGAAAGAGCTCGGTCCGCGCGTGAAGCTTCGCGTTGCGTCGCCCGCGCCATCGAGCGATGACGCGAAGAAGCCGCATGCGACCCCGCGGATCAACGTTCTGGCGGGCGTGAACGGCGCCGGCAAGAGCAGCATCGCCGGTGCGACTTTTCGCGCGCACGGCGCCGACTACTTCAATCCCGATGAAGCCGCGCGACGCCTGCTCGCGACCAATTCGCGTCTGACCCAGACCGAAGCCAACGGACTGGCGTGGCAACAAGGCAAGCGCCTGCTCGAACGCGCGATCGCGGAGCGGCTCGATTACGCTTTCGAGACCACGCTCGGCGGCCACACGCTGCCGCGGCTCTTGGCCGAAGCCGCGGCGTCGGGCATCGCGGTGCACGTCTGGTATGCGGGCCTGACCAGTCCGGAACTGCACATCCGTCGCGTGCAGGCGCGCGTGCAGCGCGGCGGCCATGACATTCCCGAGGAGGCGATCCGGCGGCGCTATCAGCACAGCCGTCTGAATCTGATCGAACTCCTGCCCCGCCTGACCGCTCTACGTCTTTACGACAACAGCATCGAAGCCGACCCGGCCACCGGCGCCGTACCGCAGCCCGTGCTGCTCCTGCATCTCGATCACGGACGCATCGTGGCGCCGGTCGATCTGTCAGGCACGCCCGACTGGGCCCGTCCCATCGTTGCCGCCGCGCTCCACGCCCTGGCGCCATCCCCGAAAGAAACCGCGCGTTGAAAGTCGTTCCGATTCGCAAAGAGATATCCGAAGCGCTCGATGCCGCACTGGGCGAGGTATCGACGCCCGCGCCCAGCCTCGCGCGCGACGACGAGGATCCGCGGCGTTACGAACGCATCACCGTGCGTGCGATCACGGTCGCGATCGTGCTGTCGCTGTTCATCCACTTCGCGGTGATCTTCATTCCGTTCATTCAGAACGAGCAGCCGATGCGCGCGCCCGGCGAGGAAGTGGGTCCGCTATCGGTCACGATCGCGCAATCCAAGCCGCAGCCCAAAGCGGAGACCAAGGCCGAAGAGCCGCCGGCTGCGGCCGAGCAGCCGAAGACCCAGCCTCCCAAGGCGACCGTGCAACCCAGGCCGGTGCCGCAACGGCAGACGCCGAAGATCGCGATCAACCGGCCATCGACAGGCTTCGTGGTCCCGCCGCCCGCGCCGGCACCCGCACCAACGCCCGAGGTCGCGCCACCGCCGCAGCCGGCGCCCGACACGAACCAGGACTTCTCCGACCTGATCGCCCAACGCCAGCGCGCGCGCCGCGCACAGAACGGTGGAGCGCCCGACTCCGTGGTCGAGAGCGACGACGACCGCGCCAAGCGCATCGCAACAGCCAACGTCGCGGCTCAACAGCGATCGGCAAGCCCCGAGCTGGACCCGAATGCCGGCGGCGGAATCTTCCAGGTGCAACGCGTCGGCCAGAACGAAGCGCAGTTCCTGTTTCGCGGATGGAACAAATCGTTTCGTCGCAACTGGTCGCAGCAGGTCGAGGTCAAGCAGGGCAACAACCCCGACATCCGCATCGCCGTCATCCGCAGCATGATCGACATCATCCGCGAGCAGAAGCCCGGCGATTTCGAATGGGAATCGCATCGCCTGGGCAAGGTCATCACGATGTCGGCGCGACCGAAGGATCAGGCGCAGCTCGAGACCTTCTTGATGAGGGAGTTTTTTCCGGATGATGCGAGGGCGCGGTGAAAGCGAGACCGGTTGACAGGTCTCCAAGCGATCTCCGGCTGAAAGCTGGCTGAGCGACAGCAGTATATTGGCGGCCCTCCCGCCATCGCTCCGTCGGCCCATGAATTCGCAACGCGTGCCGCGCCTCGACGCCTCGACCCTCACGCTGCTGATCCTTCCGCCGCTCTTATGGGCGGGCAACGCCATCGTCGGTCGCCTCGCCGTGGGCACGATCGCGCCGATGGCGTTGAATGCGCTGCGCTGGTTGCTCGCGTCGCTGATCCTGTTGCCGTTCGCGTGGCGCGGAGTAGTGGCGCATCGGGTCTTGCTGATGCGCGAGTGGCGTGTGATCGCGGCTCTGGGCGCGCTCGGCGTGGGCTCGTACAACGCGTTGCAATACCTCGCGCTCACGACGTCGACGCCCAACAACGTGACCTTGATCGCCGCGTCCACGCCGGTCTTCACGCTGCTGTTCGGCGCACTGTTCTTCGGCGAGGCGGTGGGAGCGCGCCGCTCGTTCGGTGCCGTGGTGTCGATCGTCGGCGTGCTGCTGGTGCTGGTGCGAGGAGACGCGGCGCACCTGATGACGCTGAGCTTCGTGTCGGGCGATCTCTTCATGCTGGTGGCCGCGATCGTATGGAGCATCTACACGTGGGTGCTCAAGACGCGGCGGCCGGACGTGCCGCTCACGACGCTGCTGTTCGCGCAGATCGCGGCGGGCCTGTTGTTCGCATTGCCCTGCGCAGGAGTCGAGGCTGTCTTCTTCGACGTGCCGTCGCACTTCGATACGCGGTGTGCATGGATGGTGCTTGCCTACGTGGCTGTGCTGCCGTCGTTGGTCGCGTATTTCTGCTGGGATCGCGGCGTGTCGCGCGCGGGCGCGACCCTGCCGGTGTTCTTCGCCAATCTCACGCCGGTGTTCGCGGCGGTGCTGTCGGCGCTGCTGCTCGGCGAATGGCCGCAGTGGTATCACGCGGCGGGGCTGCTGCTGATCCTCGCGGGGATCAGGCTTGCGGGGCGCTGAACGCGAATCCTGAAAAATCAGGCGGGCTCGACCAGCTTTTTCAGCGCACTCTTCAGCGATGCGGCTTCGCGCGCAGTCAGGCGCGCGACGGCGGCGCGCTCGTGGCGTTTCGATCGTGCCAGCAGCGTGCCGAGAGCGGCCCGGCCCTCGCGCGTGATGCGCACCAGCGACTGACGTCGATCGTCGTCGCCGTCGCTGCGTGCGATGCGGCCTTCGGCTTCCAGGCGGCCGAGCAGTTTGGTCACGGTCGATTGCTGGGCGAGCGCGATCGCCGCGAGTTCGCCGACCTTGCGCGCGCGACCGTCGGACCGGGTCGCCAGCACGCGCCATTCGAGCACCGTCAAACCCGCCGCGCGCACTTCGCGATGAAACTCCGACGAGACCATGTGGCTCGCGCGCGCCAGCAGGTACGAGAGGTAGTTGCCGACCTCCCAGTGCGTCGCGTCGCGTGCGCGACTAGCCATGGCTCGTCACTCCGGCTCGATGCCGAGCGCGACCAGAAAGCGCGACACCATGTTGTAGGTCGCGATCACGCTGACCAGCTCCACCGTGTTCGCGTCGCCCAGATGCTTGCGCACGCGCGCGAAGGTCGCGTCATCGACCTTCACGTCCTTCGTCATCTGCGCGCTCAGCGCGATCGTGGCGTTCTCGAGCTCGTCGAACAGCGACGCGTCGATGTCGCGCGAGGCCATTCCATGCACTGCCTCGATCTGCGACTGTTTGCCGCCGGCTTTCACGAACTCGGGTGCGTGATGGATGTATTCGTACTCGGCGCCGTTCAGCACGGCGACCACGCACATGGCGAGCTCGCGCAACTTGGGATCGACCTTCAACTGCGTGCGCACCGCGCCCAGCAGAGCGTTCCACCCCTGCGCGAGCGCGGGACTGTAGAGCAACTGGCGATCGAGATTCAGCAGGCCGCCGCCGCGACGCTGGCGGATGGCGGCGACGAGCGGTGTGTCGCCGGCTTGCTGGTCGGTAATGTAGGGAAGGCGGGGCATGTGGATCGGAGGGTGAGGGGTCCAAGCAGCTCGGGCCCCAATTTGCGCCGGGGAGGTGGTGGTGCGTTGTAGGGCGTGCGCTAACGATCCGGATGCGGCTGCGTCATGTGATATCCGCCGCCTTGAAAGATCAGCGGCTCGCGATCGGCGAATCCGCAGCGCTCCACTTCGCCCACGAAGATGACGTGATCGCCTTCTTCGTAGCGGCTGCGGTTGAAGCATTCGAACCAGGCGCAGCAGCCTTCGAACACCGGCGCGCCGCGAAACCCCTCGCGCCATTCGATGCCTTCGAAGCGATCGAACGCGACGCCGAGTTCCGACGCGGGTTGGTCGCCGCGCGAGCCGAAGCGACGCGACAATTCGATCTGATCGGACGCCAGCACATTGACTGCGTAGTGCGTGTTGTCGCGAAAGATGGCGAGGCTGCCGGCTTCGCGCGATAGGCTCCACAGCACCAGCGGCGGCGCGAGCGACACCGAGTTGAACGAACTGGCCGTGAAGCCCACCAGATGCGGCTCGCCGCGCGCATCGACGGCGCGCGTCGTGATGATCGTCACGCCGGTCGCGAATTGCGCGAGCGCGCTCTTGAAATGCCCGCTCTCGAAGTCCGGTGTCCGCGCGGTGTCGTCCTCGCGCGGCTGCGCGATCAATGGCGCTTTCATTTGCGCATCCATTTCACGCATCCATTTCACGCATCCAAATCAAATCTATATGAAAATTCATCTAATATTGTTTTCAGGATAGTCGCGGCTCGCGATGCTTGCAAGCGGGTGCCTTTCGGCGAAAGCGTATCTTCGCGCATTCGGACGAACAGTCGCGATCGGCCGTTGCGCGGCATCGATCGCACATCAGGAGGAACGCACAAGGTGCTGGTCGAACGCATCGAAGCCCGCTGGATCGCCGCCTTCGTCCTGGTGTTGCGCCGCTGCGCGATCACGCCGGGCGACACGGTCGCGATCCTGTCCGAATCGCAGTCGCGCCGCGTGCTGGTCGAGCTGTCCGATCTGGCGGCCGCGCAACTGGGCGCGCGTGTCTTTCATCTGGTGGTGCCCACGCCATCGCCCGCCTCGTCAATCCCGATCCGCTCGACCGGAGCGTCGGATGCCATCGGCCGGCTCGCGCCGGTGGTGCAGGCGCTCGCCGCATCGACGCTGGTGATCGATTGCACCGTCGAGGGCCTGCTGCATGCGCCGGAACTGCCCGACATCCTGAAGGGTGGCGCACGCCTGTTGATGGTCTCGAACGAACATCCGGAAATCCTCGAGCGTTGCGTGCCCGACGAGAAGCTCGAAGCGATCGTGCGCGCGGCGATGAAGCAGTTGCGCGGCTCGTCGACCATGCGCGTGACCTCAGCCGCGGGCAGCGACCTCACCGTGCAACTGAAGGACGCGAAAATCGGCGGCGTGTGGGGCTATTGCGCCAGGCCCGGGCAGGTCGCGCATTGGCCGGGCGGCCTGTGCCTCGCGTTTCCCGCGGCGGCGAGCGTCAACGGCACGCTGGTGCTTGCGCCCGGCGATGTAAATCTCGCATTCAAGTCCTACCTGCGCGACCGCATCGCGCTCACCATCGAAAACGACGGCATCGTCGCCATTGAGGGCGAGGGAGTGGACGCCGACCTGATGCGCGGCTACTGGAAATCGTGGGAAGAGCTCGAAGGCAATCGCAACGCCTATGCGGTATCGCACGTCGGCTGGGGATTGAATAGTGACGCGCGCTGGGATGCGCTCGCGTTCTACGACAAGCGTGACTGCAACGGCACCGAGCTGCGCGCCTTCGCTGGTAACTTCCTGTTCTCGACCGGCGCCAACGAAGTGGCCGGTCGCCATACGCTGGGCCACTTCGACCTGCCGATGCGCAACTGCAGGATCGCGCTCGACGGCGCGGTCGTGGTCGAGCGCGGCGTGCCTGTCGTCGCGTCGGTCGTCGTGCCTGTCGCCGCTCAAAAAGGAGAGATCAATACATGATGACCACCCCCGTCACCGCCGTGCCCTACTTCGACGAGGCCGCGCCTTCGACTGCGGGCGACACCACCGTGCTGATGCTGCACGGCATCGGTGGCGGCCGCCAGGCGTTCGCACACCAGATGCGGCCGCTCGCCGACGCGGGGTTCCATGCGGTCGCGTGGGACATGCCGGGCTACGGGCATTCAGCGGTGGTCGATCCATACAGTTTCGAGACGCTCGCCGATGAATGCCTCGAACTGATCGACGTGCTCGCGCCCGATCGCCTCGTGATCGTCGGGCACAGCATGGGCGGCATGGTCGCGCAGGAGGTCGCGGCGCGCGTGCCCGAGCGCATCGCGGCATTGGTGCTCACGGCAACCAGCGCGGCATTCGGCAAGCCGGACGGCGCGTGGCAGAAAAAATTCATCGAAGACCGCGCTGCGCCGCTCGCCGCGGGGCTCTCGATGCGCGAGTTCGCGGCGCAACTGGTTGCGGGCATGGCCGGGTCCGGCGCGTCGGATGCGGCGCGTGCCGAAGCCGTGGAGGTGATGTCGCATGTGCCGCCGCTGACCTATCGCCTCGCGCTGCACGCGCTGATGGGCTTCGATCGTCGCGCGCACCTGGCGCAACTGGCTATGCCGGCATTGCTGATCGCGGGCAGCGACGATAGCAACGCGCCGCCCGCAGTGATGCGTGGCATGGCCGAACGCATGCCCGACGCACGCTACCTGGAGATCGAGCGTTGCGGCCATCTCATGATGCTCGAGCAACCGGACGCCTTCAATGTCGCGTTGATCGGCTTCCTGCAATCGCTCGACGCTGCGGCGCCGAGATAGAAGCCCGCCCCCATGACTGCTCCCACGCTGCTGCAGGATCCCGCGCTCAGCTTCGTCCCCGCGATCGGCGATGCGCCGTTGAGCGCGAAGCAGCGGCGGCTGATCGCGCTCGCGCATGAACTCGGCGTGACCAGGTTCGCGCCGCGCGCGCACCAGTGGGACGACGCCGCCAGCTTTCCTTTCGCCAATTACGACGACCTGCGGGCAGCCGGCATGCTGGCGCTCTGCATCCCGGAATCGGCGGGCGGTCTGGGGGCCGACTACGCGACCTACTGCATGGTTGCCGCCGAGATGGGCCGCTACTGCGGCGCGACCGCGCTGACCTTCAACATGCACAGTTGCTCGACGCTGTGGATCGGCGACCTCGCCGATGCATTGACGATGAGCGACGAGCAACGCGCCGAGCATGCGCGTCGCCGCGCGCTTCACTTCGCGCGCGTGGTCGATGGCGGCAAGCTCTATGCGCAACCGTTCTCCGAAGGCAGCGCCGCAGCCGCGGGCCGCGCGCCGTTCGGCACCACTGCCAGGCACGAGATACGCGACGGCGTGTCGGGCTGGGTGATCGAAGGCCGCAAGATCTGGGCGAGCCTCTCGGGCGCGGCGGACTATTACGGCATCCTCTGCACCGAAGAGCGGGAGGATGCCGAAGGCCATGCGGCACCGCTGGACATGCGCGACACGCTCTACATCGCCGTGCCTGCAACCAGCGAAGGGCTTTCGATCTCCGGTGTATGGAATCCGATGGGCATGCGCGGCACGGTCTCGCGCAACCTCACCTTCAAGAGCGTGTTCGTGCCCGACGACGAACAACTGATGCCGCGCGGCATGTACTTCAAGGCCGCGCAGACCTGGCCGCACATGTTCTTCACGTTGTCGCCCACTTACCTGGGGATCGCGAACGCGGCCTACGACTTCACCGTGAAATACCTGCGTGGCGAGGTCGAGGGCGAGCCACCGGTCAAGCGTCGTCAGTACCCGACCAAGCAGATCGCGGTCGCGCAGATGCGCATCCAGCTCGAAGCGATGCGCTCGATGTTCTGGCGCACGATCGGCGAAGCGAAACCCAATCCGTCGAAGGACGAGAAGCTGCGTCTTTATGCCGCGCACTACACGGTGATGGAAGGCGCCAACGACATCGCGCGCCTCGCGCTGCGCACCTGCGGCGGTCAGGCGATGATGAAGCACCTGCCGCTCGAACGCCTGTATCGCGACAGCCGCTGCGGCGCGCTGATGCTGCCGTGGACTGCGGAGCTGTGCATGGATCGCATCGGGCGCGAAGCGCTCTACGAGGCCGGCGAGAAGGACTGA
>JBBQCA010000063.1:0-14499 GCA_038318315.1 Burkholderiales bacterium
CTGAACCATGTGCGTCTACCAATTCCGCCACCTGGGCCCGGCAAAGCAAACGGCGGTGTCCAACGTGCAACGCGCATTCGCTCTGACGAGCCGCGCAGTTTAAAGAGAAAGAGCAATTTGTCAAACGAAAAACCGGCTCGCGGCGTACGCGCGCGAGCCACAGCCGCCCTGTTGGGCGGCACCAATCCGAATCGGGAAAAAGCGATTGCGACGACGGCGGCTCCTCCGGCCCCCGCGCGTGTCCCCGACCGCGAAAGCGAACGCCCGAGCGAAAAGCCGAGCGAATGCCCGAGCGAAAAGCCGAGCGAACGCCCGAGCGAAAAGCCGAGCGAACGCACGAGCGAAAAGCCGAGCGCTCGCGCGGGCAGCCGCGCGAGCAAGGCGACCGAGACCGAAGCCAGTCGCTTCGAGTATCCGGTGCCGAGCCGCGAAGCGATGCTCGCCGAACTGCGCTCGGTCAACATGCCGATGATGCCGGCCGAACTGGCGTCGCGCCTGGGCGTGTCTTCCGATGAAATGTCCGGCTTCGAACGCCGCCTGTCCGCGATGGAACGCGATGGCCAGTTGATGCCCAATCGCAAGGGCGTCCTTCTGCTGGCCAACAAGCTCGACTTCATCGCGGGCCGCGTGGTCGGCCATCGCGACGGCTACGGCTTCCTGATTCGCGACGATCGCGAAGGCCCGGACATCTGGCTCGCGCCCAAGGAGATGCTCAAGGTCCTGCACGGCGACCGCGTGCTCGCGAGACTCACCGGCACCGACTATCGCGGCAAGCCCGAAGGCACCATCGTCGAAGTCACCGAGCGCCGCACCAAGCGGCTGGTGGGACGCCTGCTTTCCGAACGCGGCGTATTCGTGGTCGTCCCCGAAGACCAGCGCATCAAGCACGACATCCTGATTCCGCCGGGCGAGATGAAGAAGGCGCAGCCGGGGCAGGTCGTCACCGTCGAGATCGTCGAGCAGCCGTCGCGCTATTCGCAGCCGATCGGTCGCATCGACGAAGTGCTGGGCGAGATCGACGATCCCGGCATGGAGATCGAGATCGCCGTGCGCAAGTACGACGTGCCGCATATCTTTTCGCCCGCGGCAATCGCCGAGGCCGCCGCATTGCCCGATGCCGTGCAACCCGCCGATCGCGTCGGCCGCGTCGATCTCACCGATGTGCCGCTCGTGACCATCGACGGCGAAGACGCACGCGACTTCGACGACGCGGTGTATTGCGAGCCGCTCGAAGGCAAGAAGAAGGGCTGGCGCCTGCTGGTCGCGATCGCCGACGTGAGCCACTACGTCGCGCCCGGCACCGCGCTCGATCGCGATGGCTTCGAGCGCAGCACCTCGGTGTACTTCCCGCGTCGCGTGATCCCGATGCTGCCCGAGAAGATCTCCAACGGCCTGTGTTCGTTGAACCCGCACGTCGATCGGCTCGCCGTGGTGTGCGACATGACGGTCGCCGCCGATGGCGAGGTCACCGGCTATCAGTTCTACAACGCGGTGATCCACTCGGCCGCGCGCCTGACCTACAACGAAGTGTGGGCCGTGCTCTCGGCGCCCGAAGGCCCGACCGCGCAGGCGCGACGCGACGTGGTCCCGCAGCTTCAGGATATGTACGCGGTCTATCACGCCTTCGCCGCGTCGCGCGCGACGCGCGGCGCAATCGACTTCGATACCACCGAGACCCACATCGTCGCCGACGCGCAGGGCAAGATCGAAGAGATCCTGCCGCGCACACGCAACGACGCGCACAAGCTGATCGAGGAATGCATGCTGTCGGCCAACGTCTGCGCCGCCGACCTGATGACGCGCAAGAAGCACGAAGGCCTCTACCGTGTGCACGACGGCCCCACGATCGAGAAGCTCGCCAATCTGCGCGCGTTCCTCAAGACGCTCGGCCTGTCGCTCGCGGGCGGTGACGATCCGCACGGCAGCGACTACGCGACACTTGCCGCGCGCATCAAGGATCGACCCGATGCGGACCTGCTGCAGACCATGCTGCTGCGTTCGATGCAGCAGGCGATCTATTCGCCCGACAACGGTGGCCACTTCGGTCTCGCGTATCCGGCCTATGCGCACTTCACGTCGCCGATACGCCGCTATCCGGATCTGCTGGTCCATCGCGTCCTCAAGGCCTTGATGGACGGCAAGACCTATGTGCCGCGCTTGCCCGATCGCGATCGGGATGACGACGACAGCGATGACGATGCATCGCCTCGCCGCGCCGCGCCGCGCGCGCTCAACGATCAGCGCGGCCGCACCGACATCGTCGATGCGGGTGATCGCCAGCACATCCACGGCTTGTGGGAACAGTTCGGCCTGCAGTGTTCGGCCAACGAAAGGCGGGCCGACGAAGCGAGCCGCGACGTGCTCGCATGGCTGAAGTGCTACTTCATGCGCGAGAAGGTGGGCGAGCAGTTCCGCGGCACTGTCACTGGCGTCGCGCCGTTCGGCATCTTCGTCACGCTCGATGGTTTGTTCGTCGAGGGACTCGTGCACGTCTCCGAACTGGGCACCGATTATTTCCAGTTCAATGAAGCGATGCACGAATTGCGCGGCGAGCGCACCGGTCAGCGTTTCCGTCTGACCGATCCCGTGTCGGTGCAGGTATCGCGGGTCGACCTCGAGGCACGCAAGATCGAATTCCGATTGGTTCGCGGAAGCAGCTATCAGGAACTGATGCGCGGTGTCATGCCGGGAGACGCGGACAGCGCGCGCAAAGGCGCACCGCGGACCACGGGCAAGCGCACCGCAAAGCCGCGCGACCACGACAAGCGCGACGACAAACGCAACAGCGCGACCGAGTTGCGTCACGTCGAAGCGGGTCACGTCAAGGCCGCCGGCCCGCAGGCACGCACCGCGCGCAAGGCTTCGAACAAGGCCGCAGCCGCCAAGAGCGGCCGACCGCAGAAGCGCTGAGATGGCGCGGCCCCGCGCTCTGTTCGGCTTTCACGCGGTGTCCGCGCGGCTGCGCCACGACGCGACGAGCGTGCGCGAGTTGTACGTCGATGCGGCGCGCCGCGATGCGCGCATGAAGAGCCTGCTGGTGCGGGCGCAAGAGTCGGGCGTCAAGGCGATCGCCGTCGATACGCATCGGCTCGACGGCTTGTGCGGACACGCGCCGCATCAGGGTGTGGTCGCACTGGCCGACGAGATCCGGCTTGCGACCAGTCTCGACGACCTGCTCGATGCGCTCGCGCCCGGCCAGGTCCCGCTGCTGCTGATCCTCGATGGCATCACCGATCCTCATAACCTCGGCGCGTGCCTGCGCGTTGCCGACGGCGCCGGCGTGCATGCGGTGGTCGCGCCCAAGGACAGGGCCGCCGGGCTCAACGCCACCGCATCGAAGGTCGCGAGCGGCGCGGCCGAAACCGTGCCCTACATCACCGTCACGAATCTCGCGCGCACGCTGCGCGAGTTGAAGGAGCGCGACATCCGCATCGTCGGCACGAGCGAGGATGCCCAGGCCTCGATCTACGACATCGATCTCGCCGGACCGACCGCGTGGGTGCTGGGCGCCGAAGGCGAAGGCATGCGACGCCTCACGCGCGAGACCTGCGACGAACTTGTGCAGATACCGATGGTCGGTGCGGTCGAAAGCCTGAACGTGTCGGTCGCGAGCGGGGTGTGCCTTTACGAGACGCTGCGCCAGCGCACGACCCGAGGCAAGGCCACGCGATGAATCCGGACGCGTCAATTCGAACGAACAGTGCTGCGGGAACCGCAGTGCGAACATCAATGCGTGCCGCGCACGCGCTGCTGCTGATGTTGGTGCTGGCCGCGGCGTGCGGTCCGACGCTTGCACGCGACGCCCAGGGCTATACGCGCACCGCGCCGAGTCCCGACGGCACCGGCATCGTCTACATGGGGCGCGAGACCGCGGGCGTGATGGGGCACGAGGGCGCGGCGTGGCTCGAACGCGATGAACGCGCGGTCGAAGAGCGGCCCGACATGTTGCTACGCGCGCTTGCCCTCGAGCCCGGAATGACGGTTGCGGACATCGGCGCGGGCACCGGCTACTACAGCTGGCGCATGGCCGAACGCGTCGGCCCGTCCGGTCGCGTGCTCGCGGTCGACGTGCAGCCCGAGATGCTGGCGCTGCTCGCTCGCGAGATGAAGAAGCACGACGCACGCAACGTCAAGGGTGTGTTGGGCACGACCACCGATCCGCGCCTGCCCGCCGGCGCTGTCGACCTGGTGCTGATGGTCGACGTCTATCACGAGTTCGATCACCCGCGCGAAATGCTCGACGCGATCGTAGGTTCGTTGAAGCCCGACGGCCGCGCGGTGTTCGTCGAATATCGCGCGGAGGACACATCGGTGCCGATCAAGCCGCATCACAAGATGAGCGAGGCGCAGGTCAGGAAGGAGGCCGCGGCCTCGGGGCTGTTCTGGAAGGAAACGATCGCGACGCTGCCGTGGCAGCACATCGTGGTCTTCGGCAAGGCGCGATGAAAAGCGGCATCGCGTCGGCGCCGCGCGCGTCGCGCGCCGTCTGAACGCGCGCAATATTCGATGGACGCCTTCACTCGCGCTCGCGACCTCGTGGCCGGTGCTTCGCGCATCGTCGTCTTCACCGGCGCCGGTGTCTCGGCCGAGAGCGGCATTCCGACGTTTCGCGACGCGCTGACAGGCCTGTGGGAACGCTACGACCCGCATCAGCTTGCAACCGAAGAAGGCTTCGCGGCCGATCCCGCGCCGGTGTGGCAGTGGTACGCGTCGCGCCGCGCGCGTGTTCGCGAGGCTGCGCCCAATCCCGCGCATTACGCGATTGCGCGGCTTGCGAACCGGTGCAATCGCGGCGTCGACGTACACCTCGGCGTACCCGTCAGCGTCCACGTGATCACGCAGAACGTCGATGGCCTGCATGCGCGGGCGGGTGCCTCCGACGTGATCGAACTGCACGGCAACATCGCACGTGCCAAGTGCTTCGACGGCTGCGGATGGGTCGGCGATGCCGACGCACTGGAAGCCGCGGACGCTCGATTGCCGCCGCATTGCCCCGCATGCGGGGCGCAAGCGCGCCCCGATGTCGTGTGGTTCGGCGAAGAACTTCCCGCGCTGGCATGGGCGCGCGCGGAGGAGGCCTGTGCGAAATCGGACCTCTGCGTCGTCGTCGGAACCTCCGGTCTGGTCTATCCGGCTGCCGGTCTGCCGTCGATCGCCCGGCAATCGGGTGCGCACGTGATCGTGGTCGGGCCCGAGGAAGGGCCGATCGATGCGTTCGCCGATGTCAGCCTGCGCGGCGAGGCAGGCGCGCTCGTGCCGGAACTATTGCCTGCGGCAACTAATTAGTTGCCCGCGGCAACCATTTGCCGGGCGCATCGATCGCCCACCTTGCTGGCGAACGCAAGGTACCGGACAGCACGGGCACGTCGCGGATCGGCGTTTCAGAACGACCCCGCATCCCCCGGAAACACGATCGGCGATTCGCTGCCGTCGGCCGCCACCGACGACACCCCGAAAGCCCAGTCGTCGATGACAATGTAATTCAGCACCATGCGCGCGGGCGATCTGCCGTCGGCCCGCAGCTCACGATGGAATTGCCATTGCGGTCCGGTCGTGTCGCGCCACCACACCCGATACCCGACCGCGCCTGCGACCGGTTGCCAGCTGATGGTCGTATCGTGCTTCACCGCGCCTTCGGCCTTGACGCCGGTCGGTGGTGCGGGCGCCGCCGCCATATCGGCCAACGCCAGCGCGTTCAGGCGCGTGACCTGCGCGAGATAGTCGAAGTCCACGCCGTCGATCGTGTCGCCATAGCGCACGCCATTCTCGACGCGCAGGTCCTGATGCTGACGATCGTAGTGTTCGTGCGCCTCGGTCACGCGCACTGCCGGATAACCCGCTTCGAGGATCGGCACCTGATCGCCGCCGCGTCCGAAGCGATCGGTGCGATACACCATCTTGACCTTGAAGTTGACGAGGTCGCGTTCGGCGATGCGCGCGAGATAGCGCGCGACGTTGCGCGACGGCGAGTCGATCTCGCCGCCCTGATAGCGGCGCGCGTTGGCCTGCTTCTGCGTCTCGGTCGCCTTGGTTCCTTCGGAGAACACCCGCACCGAAGTGTTGTCGTGCACGCCGTCTTCGCCGGTGCTGTTGCCGATGATGTCGTTGTTCAGATCGGCTTCGATCTTCCAGCCGTTCGCCCTCGCGTAGTCCGCCAGCACCTTGCCGCCGTACAGACCCTGTTCCTCGCCCGACAGCGCGGCATACACGATCGTCGCGCGGAACCTGTATTTCGAAAGAACGCGCGCCGACTCGATCGCTGCGGCCACGCCCGAGGCGTCGTCATTGGCACCCGGCGCATCCGAGGTCGCATTCATGACGTCGGTGACGCGCGAATCGAGATGACCCGCGATCAGCACGATTCGCTCGGGATCGTCCGTTCCGCGCTGGATCGCGACGATGTCCATCACTTCGGTCGGCTGCGGCAGGCGCGTGTCGGTGAACGTTTGCGAAGGCGTCACGATGCTGAGGCAACCGCCGCAGTCCTTGGCGATCTCGGAAAAGCGCGACGCGACCCAGCGTCTTGCGGCGCCGATGCCGCGCGTATCGGACTTCGTCTCGGACGCGGTGTGCCGCGTACCGAACGAGACCAGCTTCGCGATCGTGCCGCGCAGCGCGGCCGGATCGATCCGCGCCACGATCTCCTGTGATCGACTCGAGTCGAACGAAGGCAGCGTCGTGCCTGGGGATGTGCGTAGCGGCGTGTCCTGCGCATGCGCGGCGTACGTCAGGACAGAGGCGAAAAGTGCGATGGGAAAACGGCGCATGACGACACCCGGAAAATAATTGGAGTCCTGATTATCGGTCCGGGACGAACTAACCATCGGCGCTGTCGACGAGAACCGGCTTCATGTCGGATCATCGGCTCGTCTCGAATTGTCCTTCGGGTAGCGTGCGTCGTCTGAAGAACATGCGGCCGAACAGTCCATCCTTCTTGACGAAGTGGTGATAGAACGCGGCGAGCACGTGGCCGGCGATCAAGGCGACGAGGAGTGCGGCAAGGTAGCCGTGCGCGATCCGGGTTGGATAGATCGCGAAGGAAGCCGGTAGCGGCGCGCCCGAGCCACCGAACACGATGGCCGGAAGTCCCGCAAGGATGGCCGTCGCGTACCCGGTCACGGCCATCAGGAGTACCAGGACGTAGAAGCCGTGGTGGGCAAGCGGCGCGAGCCGGTCCAGAAGCCGATGGCCCGGCGGCGCGGCGGCCGGTTTTGACGTCCACATTCGAACCATGAAGCGGATCACCATCAACGCCAGGATCAGCATGCCGCCGGCCATGTGGATGCGAAGCACGCCGATCTTCTGCGGGTCGGTGCTGGACATCGGCGCGAGCCCGAAGAACCCCAGCGTCAACATGGCGACGATCAGTACTGCAAGATACGAAAGCCGTTGATGCGGCTCGACGATCAGGACTTCGCAATCGGTCACGCCGTTCCAATGCGGCATCGGCTCGGCGCGGAAATTGAATCGATGCCCCACGCGCGGCTAGCAGTCGTTCTTCATCAGCCACTCCTCGATCAGCGGGGCCTGGGTGAGGGCGCGCCAGATCTTTTCCGGGGGATGCGGCCTCTCTCGTTCGACCACCAGGGTGCGCGTGGCACCGGCGTGTTTGGTCATTGATCCATCCTGTTCAAGAGGGTTTCGAGGCGATCGAAGCGGTCGCGCCAGAAGGCGCCGTACAAGCCCATCCAGTCGATCAACGGGACCAGGCCCTGCGGATCGGCGCTGCTTGAGCAACGCCGGCATCCTTCGCGATGCTATCGTCACGCTCCCGCGTTGCGCCCGCGACGCGGAAACGCTGTCGTCTTTCCCGCCCCCATGTCATCGACGGCCGAATTCATTCTCAGCCTCTCGTGCCCGGACACCAAGGGCATCGTGCACGCGGTGTCGCAGTTTCTCCTCGACAAGGACTGCAACATCATCGAGTCGCAGCAGTTCGGCGATGTCGCCAGCCACGGCGGGTCGGGCAGGTTCTTCATGCGCGTGCACTTCGAGTCGGACGCGGCGTTCGAGGTGGCTGCGCTCGAAGCCCAATTCGATGCGGTCCGCATGCGTTTCGCGATGACGGCGCGCTTCCATCGGTTCGGCGCGAAGATGCGCGCGCTGTTCCTCGTGAGCAAACACGGGCATTGCCTGAACGATCTGCTGTTTCGCGTCCGCGCCGGGTGGCTCAATATCGAGCCGATCGCCGTGGTCTCCAATCACGCCGATCTCGCCGATCTCGCCGCGCGCCATGCTGTGCCGTTCCATCATCTGCCGCTCGCGACGGGTGCAGGTGACGACATCAAGCGCGCGCAGGAAGGGCGGATCGAAGCGCTGATCGCCGACGGGCATGTCGAGCTGGTGGTGCTGGCGCGCTACATGCAGATTCTGAGTGCGCCTTTCTGTCGCACGCTCGAAGGCCGCGCGATCAACATCCACCACAGCTTTCTGCCGAGCTTCAAGGGCGCGCGTCCCTATGAGCAGGCGCACCTGCACGGCGTCAAGCTGATCGGGGCGACCGCGCATTACGTCACCGCGACGCTCGACGAGGGGCCGATCATCGAGCAGGACGTCGAGCGTGTCGACCACTCGCACTCGGTGGCCGACATGACCGCGGCGGGTCGCGACGTGGAAGCGGTGGTCCTCGCGCGCGCCGTGCGTTGGCACGTGGAGCATCGCGTCCTCGTCAACGGGATGAAGACGGTGGTGTTCCGATAGCTTACGGAGAGCATTGCGGACCAGAAGCGCGCCGGCACCGCCGGACCGATTTGCAGTACAATCCGCCCCTTTCGCAAATCACGGCGTGGCCCATCCAGCTACGGCCGCTTGTCAAGGAGTCCGGATATGGCATTCGCCAACATCAGCAAGACCGATATCGTCACCGCACATGCACGCGCGCTGAACGACACCGGGTCCCCCGAAGTTCAGGTCGCGTTGCTCACCGCGCGCATCAACGAACTCACGCCGCATTTCAAGGAACACGTCAAGGATCACCACTCGCGTCGCGGGCTGCTGCGCATGGTGAGCCGTCGTCGCAAGCTGCTCGATTATCTGAAAGGCAAGGATGCCGATCGATATCGCGCGCTGATCGAGAAGCTGGGCCTGCGCAAGTAATTGTCCCACTGCGCCCGCACCGCGCCGCTGCACACCGCATCCCAACCCGTTTGATCGCACCATCGCATTGAGCGAAAAAAGCCTGCGTCAGTCGCTGTCGCGGGCTTTCGTCATTTCGCTTCGCGTCCGCATCATTGCCAATCGCGCCAGGCACGCGCGGCATGTCGTCCCACAGAGGAAAATCCATGTTCAACAAAGTAACCAAGAGCTTTCAGTACGGCCAGCATCTGGTCACGCTCGAGACCGGCGAGATCGCGCGCCAGGCCGGCGGCGCCGTGGTCGTCACGGTCGATGACACGGTCGTGCTTGCCACGGTGGTCGCATCCAAGACCGCCAAGCAGGGTCAGGATTTTTTTCCGCTGACCGTCGATTACGTCGAGAAGACCTATGCCGCGGGCAAGATCCCGGGTGGCTTCTTCAAGCGCGAAGGCAGGCCGAGCGAGAAGGAAACGCTCACCAGCCGCCTGATCGATCGTCCGATCCGCCCGCTGTTTCCCGAAGGCTTCTACAACGAAGTGCAGGTCATCATCCACGTGCTGTCGGTGAACCCCGAAATCGATCCGGACATTCCGGCGCTGATCGGCGCATCGGCTGCGCTGGCGATCTCGGGCATTCCGTTCGCGGGGCCGATCGGCGCGGCGCGCGTCGGCTACATGAACGGCCAGTACGTGTTGAACCCGAGCAAGACCGACCTCGAGACGTCGAAGCTGAACCTGGTCGTTGCGGGTACCGAAGCGGCGGTCCTGATGGTCGAGTCCGAAGCCCAGCAATTGCCCGAAGACGTGATGCTCGGCGCCGTGGTGTTCGGCCACGACGAGATGCAAAAGGCGATCGACGCGATTCACGAGCTGGTCAAGGATGCGGGCAAGCCCGAGTGGGATTGGCATGCACCTGCGAAGAACGACGCGCTAATCAGCCGCATCAAGCATTTCGCCGAAGTCGATCTGCGCGCGGCCTATCAGATGCGCTCGAAGCAGGACCGCAGCGCGCAGTTGAAGCGCATCACCGCGTCGGTGATGAGCAAGCTCGCCGAAGAAGCGACCAGTATCGGCGGTGAAGTACCCGAGGGTGTCGATGTCGGCAACATCCTGTTCGACCTCGAATCGCAAATCGTCCGCAGTCAGATCCTCGACGGCGAACCGCGCATCGACGGCCGCGACACGCGCACCGTGCGCCCGATCGAGATCCGCACCAGCGTGCTGCCGCGCACCCACGGCTCGGCGCTGTTCACGCGCGGCGAGACGCAGGCGCTGGTCGTCGCCACGCTCGGTACGGCTCGCGACGCGCAGCGCATCGACGCGCTGATGGGCGAGTTCACCGACCGCTTCATGCTCCACTACAACATGCCTCCGTTCGCTACCGGCGAGACCGGCCGCGTCGGCACGCCCAAGCGGCGCGAGATCGGCCACGGCCGGCTCGCCAAGCGCGCGTTGCTGGCCTGCCTGCCGCCGGTGGAAGAGTTCAGCTATTCGATCCGCCTCGTGTCGGAGATCACCGAGTCGAACGGTTCGTCGTCGATGGCGTCGGTGTGCGGCGGCTGCCTCGCGCTGATGGACGCGGGCGTGCCGATGAAGGCGCACGTCGCGGGCATCGCGATGGGCCTGATCAAGGAAGGCAACAAGTTCGCCGTGCTGACCGACATCCTCGGCGACGAGGATCACCTCGGCGACATGGACTTCAAGGTCGCGGGCACCACCGCCGGCATCACCGCGCTGCAGATGGACATCAAGATCCAGGGCATCACGAAAGAGATCATGCAGGTCGCGCTGGCGCAGGCGCAGGAAGCGCGCATGCACATCCTCTCGAAGATGCAGGAAGCGCTGCCGCACACCAAGACCGAATTGAGCGACTTCGCGCCGCGCCTGATCACGATCAAAATCAACCCCGAGAAGATTCGCGACGTGATCGGCAAGGGCGGCGCGACCATTCGTGCGCTGACCGAAGAGACCAAGACGCAGATCGACATCAACGACGACGGGGTCGTGACGATCGCGTCGGTCGATGCTGCGGCGGGGCAATTAGCCAAGAAGCGCATTCAAGATCTTACGGCGGAAGTCGAAGTCGGCACGATCTACGAAGGCACGGTATTGAAGCTGCTCGACTTCGGCGCGATCGTTCAGGTGCTGCCGGGCAAGGACGGTCTCCTGCACATCAGCCAGATCGCCAACGAACGCGTCAATGCGGTCGCCGATTACCTCAAGGAAGGCCAGGTCGTGAAGGTCAAGGTCCTCGAGGCCGACGACAAGGGACGTCTGCGTCTGTCGATGAAGGCGGTCGGCGGCGATGCACCGGCGCCGCAACGCGCCCCTGCCGAAGAGCATCCGGCCTGATCACGCGGGCTGAATTAGCCCGCTGAACGCTGAGCTTCGATCGAAGGGCGCACGATGTGCGCCCTTTGTTTTTGGTGCTGCGAAACCAGTTGTCGAAAGCGCGCTCTTATAATTGTGCTGCCGTTCCAAACGGCCCTCCCCACACGACGAATGCCCCCGATGAAAGCGATCGAAATCAAGCAGCCCGGCGGTCCTGAAGTGCTCGTCGCATGCGAGCGCGCGAGGCCCGTACCCAAACCCGGCGAAGTGCTGATCCATGTACAGGCCGCAGGCGTCAATCGCCCCGACATCCTTCAGCGCACCGGCAACTATCCGGTCCCACCCGGCGCATCGGACCTCCCCGGCCTCGAGGTCGCGGGCATCATCGCCGAAGTCGGCGACGGCGAGACGCTCAACGATCTGCACATGACGATCGGCGATCAGGTCTGCGCGCTGGTGCAGGGCGGTGGATACGCCGAATACTGCACGGCCCCGGCCCAGCAGTGCCTCCCGATTCCGCACAACCTGTCGATGGTCGAAGCGGCCTCGCTGCCGGAGACTTTCTTCACCGTATGGACCAACGTCTTCGAGCGCGCGCATCTCGGGCGCGATTCGGCGGGGCGTGTGGAGACTCTCCTGGTCCAGGGCGGCACCAGCGGCATCGGCGTGACCGCGATCCAGCTCGGCAAGGCGTTCGGGCATCGCGTCTTCGCGACCGCGGGATCGGATGAAAAAGCGCGCGCGTGCGAGGCGTTGGGGGCCGAACGCGGCATCAACTACCGCAACGAGGATTTCGTCGCGGTCGTCAAGGGCCTGACCGAAGGTCGAGGCGTCGACGTGATCCTCGACATGGTCGGCGGCGACTATCTGCCCCGTGAGCTGTTGGCACTGGCCGACGATGGTCGTATTGCATTGATCGCGTTGCTCGGCGGCTCGAAGGCCGAAGTCGATCTCGGCCAGGTCCTGCGCCGCCGTCTCTCGATTTCGGGTTCGACCCTGCGCCCGCGCGACGCCGCGTTCAAGGGGCGCATCGCGCACATGCTGCGCGAACGCGTGTGGCCGCTGTTCGAATCCGGTGCGATCAAGCCGGTGGTGTTCCGGACCTTTCCGCTCGCTCAAGCGGCAGATGCGCATCGCTTGATGGAGAGCAGCACACATGTGGGAAAGATCGTACTGGAGGTGTAGCGCGGTTTGACCCACCTCGACCGAAGTGCGTACAATCTCGCGGTTTCGCGTTTCGGTTTCGCGGGCGCTTGTGCCTGGGGTTTTCGATCGGGTTTTGTCGTATGCAGCAGCGCCGCAAATTGGTCGTCGGGAACTGGAAGATGAACGGCGGTCTCGCGACCAATGCCGCGCTTCTTGCGTCGCTGGTTTTGTCGTTGCGTGAACGTGAATTCGGTTGCGACGTAGCCGTCTGCGTTCCGTTTCCGTATCTCGCACAGGCGCAGCAGGCGCTCGCCGGGTCGAAGCTGGCACTCGGCTCGCAGGACGTGAGCGAATTCGAGAGCGGCGCGTATACCGGCGAAGTAGCGGCATCGATGTTGCGCGAGTTCGATTGTCGCTATGCGATCGTCGGTCATTCCGAGCGGCGCACGTGGTTCGGCGATAGCAACGAACGCGTTGCGGGCAAGGCCGAGCGCGTGATCGCGACGGGCTTGACGGCGATCGTTTGTGTCGGCGAGACGCTGGTGGAGCGAGAGCGGGGCAGGGCTGCTGCGATCGTCGAGGCCCAGTTGGACGCGGTGCTGCAACGTCTTGGTGCCGAAGGACTCGCAAAGTGCGTCGTTGCCTACGAACCCGTGTGGGCGATAGGTACCGGGAAGACCGCGAGTCCCGAGGAAGCGCAGGCGATGCACGCGGCGATTCGCGCGCATGTCGTCAAGCTGGACAAGGACGTGGCGTCGCGCTTGACGATTCTTTACGGCGGCAGCGTCAAGGCCGCGAACGCGGCGGCGTTGTTCGAGAGCGCGGACATCGATGGCGGCCTGATCGGCGGGGCATCGTTGATCGCGAAAGATTTCATGGGCATTGCGGAAGCTGCGAGTGCGGTTGCGCGATCCTCGACACAGTTGTCGATGTAGTGATGACGCGGCGATAGGTCAAGAGGCGTATGGATATCCTGAGCAAGATCGTTTATGTGGTGATGTTGTTGTCGGCTATCGGCATCGTCGTGCTCGTGCTGCTCCAGCATGGCAAGGGCGCGGACATGGGTACCGGCTTCGGCGCCGGCGCGTCGGGCAGCCTGTTCGGCGCGACCGGGTCGGCCAATTTTCTGAGTCGCACGACCGCGGTCCTGGCTGCCGTCTTCTTCATCAGCACGCTCGCGCTCGCGTATTTCGCGACCAACCGGCCGAGGGTCGGAGGCAGCGTGATGCAGAACCTGCCTGCGCAGACCGCACCTGTCGTTCCCGGAACTCCGGCCGACCCTGCATCGAAGACCGCTCCTGCGCCGGCAAATCAGTCGTCGACGCAGCCATCGCCTGCCGTACCCTCGGTCGAGAAACCGGCTGAGGCGCGTGTACCGGCCGACGCAGGCAAGCCGGCGGAAATTCCGAAGTAAGGCAGTGCGTTTCGTCCTCGCGTTCATGACCAGACTCGAGGGATGAACCAGGGATGAGACAATTCGTTTTCGGCGATTCGCCGCAGTTGATGCGGGTCGCCCCCATGCCGACGTGGTGAAATTGGTAGACACGCTATCTTGAGGGGGTAGTGGCGAAAGCTGTGCGAGTTCGAGTCTCGCCGTCGGCACCACCGTTTTACATCGACCGTTGCAGGACGCGCCTCGCGTCCCTCAATACCATGACGCGTGCCGTGACGCGCCGATCGAGGCAGGACCAGACAGGATCGCTCCGTGTTGCTCGAAAATTATTTTCCGGTCCTTCTCTTCATCCTCGTCGGCTCGGCCGTCGGCGTTGCGGCCGTGACGCTGGGCAACTTCATCGCGCCGAACAATCCGGACAGCGAGAAGCTCTCGCCTTACGAGTGCGGCTTCGAGGCCTTCGAGGACGCGCGCATGAAGTTCGACGTGCGCTACTACCTGATCGCGATCCTCTTCATCCTGTTCGATCTCGAGACCGCGTTCTTCTTTCCCTGG
>JBBQCA010000064.1:0-14442 GCA_038318315.1 Burkholderiales bacterium
ACCGCAGGCGTCGTGTCGCCGTCGACCGATGCATCGTCTCGCGTATCCACGTCCGCGTCGTCAGAGGCGTCATCGTCGCCACGAACCCGCATCGAAGTCGCTGTCCTGGTCGTGTTCGCCGTCGTCGGTGCGATCGGTCTCGCGATCAAGCTCTCGACGCCTTACGACACACCCGGCCTCGCCGTCTCGCGTGCTCAGGCACTCGCGATCGCCGAACGCGCAGTGACGGCGCGCGGCGTTGCGCTCGACATGCGCTGGCAGCGGTCGGTCAAGGCCGTCGCCGTCGCCGATCCCACCGTCACGCGCTTCGTGTGGCGCGAAGGGGGCGAGTCCCTCTATGCGCGACTGATCGGCAATGTCCTGCCACCGCCGCATTGGGAAGTGCGCTTCGCGCGTTTCGATGGCGACGTGGCCCAGCGCGAAAGCTGGCGCGTGGTGGTGGTCGACGATCGCGCCGCGCCCGACGGCATCCGCGTGATCGAGCACGACATCCCCGAAGCTGCGCCCGGCAAGCGCCTTGCCGAGGCGGATGCGCGCGTGATCGCCGAGCGCGCCATCGCCGACTGGCTGCATCTGCAGGCTGCGGCACTCAAACCGGTCTCGGCCGAAGCGATCGAAAAACCATCGCGCGTCGAGTGGGTCTTCGTCCATGCCAATCCCGCCGTGGTCCTTCCCGCGGGCGGCGAGGCACGCATCCTCACCGAGGTCGATGGTGACCGGGTCGTCAGCCTCGGCCGCACGCTGTTCGTGCCCGATGCATGGACGCGTGAAGAGCGCCATCGCAACGAAATCCTGCTGATCCCGCGGGTGCTGCTGGGCCTCGTCGGGCTGGCGTTCGCGATCGCGCTGCTGGTGTCGACCGTGCGCCGGCTCGCGCGCGGCGAAGCATCGAAGCGCGCGGCGTGGGTCGGCGGCGCGCTGACGATGGCGATCGTGATCGTCAGCGGCGCACTCGATCTGAATGCAACCCAGTCGGGCTTCTCGATCGGCCAGCCGTTCGACGACCAGATGTTGCGCGTCTATCTGAAGTGGCTCGCCGCTGCGGCAGCGGCGGGATTGTTCGCGGCCTTGTTCACCGCCGTCAGCGTGCGCATCGCAAGCCGCGCGGAGCGTGCGCGATCCGCGTCGCGCATGGCCCCACCGCGACCGCGGCGGACGTGGATGACCGCGATCGCAATCGCGCTGCTGGCTGCCGGCATCGGAGGTGTCCTGAGCTCGCTGGGCACCTATCTCAATCCACGCATCAATCCGCGCGTGCCGGGAATCGGTGATGCCGATTCCTTCGTGCCGATGCTGTCGAGCTTCATGGGCGGTTTCGACTTCGTGGCGGCCACGGCGGTCGTGTTGATTACCGTCGCGCTGCTGTCGTCACGACGACGCTGGATCGAAGTCGTCATCGCGCTCGGCTTCGTGGTCGCTGCGGCGCTCGGCGCGGCGGTCGTGCCGGAGGCGCGCGCGACCTCGATGCTGGCCGCCGCTATCGGTGGTGCGCTTGCGTGGTGGATCTATCGCCGCCACGTTCGCGAACGCGAATGGATCATCGCGCCGCTGATGTTGTGTCTTTCGTTGCTGTCGCTGCTACCGGCGTCGATGTCTCCCGCGTATCCGGGCGCGCGATTCGGAGCGATCGCCAGCGCGGTTGCGCTGGGGATCTCCTACGCGATCTGGCAATGGCTGGTGCGCAAGGATCTCGCTCTCGAAGGCACGACCATTTCCTGATCAGATCGGAAAGATCAAGCAGGTCGTGGTCGCGAATGCGAGCAGCTTGCCCGAGGCATCGGTGAGCCGGCCCTCGGCCACGCCCGCCTGGTTGCCGACCGATATCACCTTGCCCTCGTCACGCACCGGCCCGGTCTTGTCGGTCATCGCGCGGATGAAATTGACCTTGAGTTCGAGCGTCGTGTAGCCATCTTTTCGCGATCGATGATGCCGATCGCAGCGATGGTTGCGCGCGCAGCGACTTCGTCTTCGCGCCACTGAACCGCCACCTCAGCGGGCGACTGCGTTGTTGCGGACATGCTTCCTCCGGGAGAAAAAGTGGGCAGATTGGCGATGACAATTGCCAATTAGGTGCATATACACTATATTTTTCCGCAACCCAAGCCGAAACCGCATGAACGCATCGCCGAATTCCAGATTGCGCGAACCGTCAACCAAGAACGGTCGTGCGTCGCGACATGTGCCGGTCGGTCCGGCAACGGTTGCTGGCGAGCCGCGCGTGTCGGGATGTACCTGCGCGCGGTTGCGGCGCCTGGCGCGACGCGTCACGCAGATCTACGATCGCGTGCTCGCGCCGTCCGGGATACGCATCACCCAGTTCTCGCTGTTGGCGGTGCTGGCCCGAAGCGGAGCGATGGCGGTCGGCCCGCTCGCGAACGTGCTCGACATGGACCGCACCACGCTCACGCGCAACCTGAAGCCGCTGATCGACGCAAGGCTGGTGACGCTCGCGCCCGGCAAGAGCGACGCGCGCCAGCGCGAGGCGAGCCTGACCCGCGCCGGCCGCGCGCGCTACGAAGACACGAAGAAGCTTTGGCGACGCGCGCAGGACGACATCAATCGAACGCTTGGCACGACGCAGGTCGCTTCAATGCATCAGCTCTTCGACGGCGTGCTCGACACGCTCAATCAAAAGCCAGTCTGATGGTTGACCGACGCTAGTCAGGAGAACACCACGATGACCGCCGCAACCCAGTTACCCGCCGCTTCCACGCGCGCACGCTCGACCTGGCCGCTGATGATCGCGGCCGCGGCGATCCTGATGATCACGATGGGCGCGCGCCAGACCACGGGTCTCTTCATCTCGCCGATCAACACGGCGACGGGTCTGGGCATCGTGTCGATCAGCTTCGCGCTCGCGGTCGGGCAGTTGATGTGGGGTGTCGCGCAGCCGGTGTTCGGTGCGGTGGCCGACAAGTACGGCGCATCGCGCGTGATCATGGCGGGCGCGTTGATGCTGGCGGGCGGCATGGCGATCACGCCGTTCATGAGCACGCAGGTCGGGTTGATCTTCGCGATGGGTATCCTCACGGCCGCGGGTGCGGGCGCGGGCAGCTTCTCGATCCTGATCGGCGCGACCGCGCAGCGCATTCCCGCCGAGAAGCGATCGTTCGCGGCCGGGTTCATCAACGCCGGCGGCTCGTTCGGTCAATTCGTGTTCGCGCCGCTGATGCAGTTGATCATCGGTGCTGCGGGTTGGGTCGCGGCGATGGTGTCGATGGCGGCGATCACGTTGCTCACGATTCCGCTGACGTGGCCGCTGCGCAAGCAACGCGACCTGTTGCCCCGGGGCGCCTCCACACATCCGGCCCCATCGGACGTGGTCAACGACATCGGCCTCAAGCGCCAATTGCGTGTAGCGTTTCGCAATCCGAGCTATCTCTATCTGCATGCGGGCTTCTTCACCTGCGGCTTTCACATCGCATTCCTGGTCACGCATCTGCCCGGCGAAGTCGCGCTGTGCAGCCTGTCGCCGCAGGTCGCGGCCAACTCGCTCGCGCTGATCGGTCTCTTCAACATCGCCGGCAGTCTCTCGGTCGGCTGGCTCGGCCAGCGCTATCGCATGAAATATCTGCTTGCACTGATGTACGCGAGCCGCGCGGTGCTGATCCTGTTGTATCTGCTCGCGCCCAAGACGCCGCTGACGTTCTCTGTGTTCGCGGCCGCGCTCGGCTTCACGTGGCTGGCGACCGTGCCGCCGACCGCGGGTCTGGTCGGCAAGCTGTTCGGTATCCGCTACCTCGGCACGCTGTTCGGCTTGACCCTGCTCACGCATCAGATCGGCGGCTTTCTCGGCGCGTGGCTGGGCGGCCTCGTGATCGCGCGCAACAACGACTACCTGTGGATGTGGTACGCCGACATCGCACTCGCGGTCGCGGCTGCGTTGATCAATCTGCCGATACGAGAGCAGAAGGTGGCGCCACGGATGGCAGCCGCGTAGGTTCCCGTCGTGCCGCGCAGGCCGACGGCAACATGGGGAAGCGGATCAGTCGATCCCGCTCCCTATAATCGGCCGATGAACAGCAACGTCCCCGGCCAACAGCACGCGCGCGAAATCGACGCGCTGGTCGATCATCTCGACCCGCTCGACGCGCAAGCCGTGCGCAAGGCCTGGGACTTCGCCGAAACCCTGTACGGCGCCGCGCGCCTGCCCACCGGCGAAGCGATCGTCGAGCACGCGCTCGGCATCGTGCGCATCCTCGACGCGGTGCGTGCCGACGCACCGGCGCGCGCGGCCGGCTTCCTGTTCTCCGCGGGCGAGCGACTGGCAAAGCCCGAAGAACAGCTGAAGGAAAACTTCGGCGACGAGATCGCGACGATCGCGATCGGCGTGCGCCAACTCGCGCGCGTCGGCAATGCGACGCGGCCGCTTCATCGCGCGGCTGGCGGCGGAGAAGGGGGCAAACCCGGCGGCAAGCCGATGGATGCCAAGTCGATCGAGCGTCAGGCCGAGACCTTGCGCAAGATGGTGCTGGCGTTCTCGACCGACATCCGGGTCGTGCTGGTGCGCCTCGCGTCGCGACTTCAGACCTTGCGCTGGTATGCGGAGAACAAGACGCCGCTGGCCGAATGGGCCGATCCCGACATCGCGCGCGAATCGCTCGAACTCTATGCGCCGCTCGCCAACCGGCTCGGCGTCTGGCAGATCAAGTGGCAGATCGAGGACCTCGCGTTCCGCTTTCTCGATCCGGATGCCTACAAGCGCGCGGCGCGCATGCTCGACGAGAAGCGCGGCGAACGCGAAGCCTTCATCCAGAAGAAGACGGTCGAGCTTCATGCGCTGCTCGCATCGGCGGGCATCGATGCGGTCGTGACTGGCAGGCCCAAGCACCTCTACAGCATCGTCGGCAAGATGCAGGCGAAGAAGCTCGCCTTCGAGAATCTCTACGACGTGCGCGCGCTGCGCGTGATCGTCGCCGACGAGGCCGCGTGCTACGCGACGCTTTCGCTCGTGCACGGCCGCTGGCACCCGTTGCCGGCCGAGTTCGACGACTACATCGCGCGGCCCAAGGAAAACGGCTATCGCTCGATCCACACGATCGTGCGCGATGAAGAAGGCCGGCCGTTCGAGATCCAGATCCGCACGCGCGAGATGCATCGCTTCGCCGAATACGGCGTAGCCGCGCACTGGCGCTACAAGGAAGGGGGCGCCTCGGCACGCGCCTCGGATCGTTTCGACGAGCGCATCGCATGGCTGCGGCAATTGTTCGCGTGGCGTTCCGAGATCGCCGGCGGAGCGGAGCGCGGCGCGGAAGGTGGTGCAGAACGCGGCGCGGCGCGTCCCGGTGACGCACCGCCCGACGAGCGCATCTACGTGCTCACGCCCGAGGCGCGCGTGATCGAGCTGCCGATGGGCGCGACGCCGATCGACTTCGCGTATCACGTGCACTCGGATCTCGGCCATCGCTGCCGCGGTGCGCGCGTCGATGGCGCGCTGGTGCCGCTGAACACCGCGTTGAAGACCGGGCAGACGGTCGAGATCATCACCGCGAAGGCCTCGGCGACCACGCCGCTCGAGGCGCTCGGTCCCTCGCGCGACTGGCTCAATCCGCAGCTCGGCTATCTGCAGAGCCCGCGCGCGCGCGCGAAAGTGCGGCAGTGGTTCAACGCACGCGAACTCGAAACGACACTGGCCGCGGGACGTGCGCTAGTCGAGAAGACCTTGCAGCAGACCGCGCGCGGGAGCGGCAAGGCGATGCCGGCGTTCGACGAAGTCGCCGCGCGGCTGGGGTTCTCGAAGGCCGATGAATTGTTCGCCTCGGTGGCCAAGGACGAGATCAGCCTGCGAAAACTGGCCGAAGCAGTGGGCGATGCGGCGCTCGACGATAGCAGCGCGAAAGCCGAGCTCGACATCGACGACCTGCTGCGCGTGCGCAAGTCCGGCACAAGCACCGCCAGCGATCCGAAGCGCAGCGGCGTACTGGTGGTGGGCGTCGATGCCTTGCTCACGCAACTGGCCAAGTGCTGCAAGCCGGCGCCGCCCGATGCGATCTCGGGCTTCGTCACGCGTGGCCGCGGCGTATCGATCCATCGCGCCGACTGCAGCAACCTGGCCGCGATGCGCGAGCGCGATCCCGAACGCATGATCGATGTCGATTGGGGCGACGCCGACAAGCGCGGCGACGCGGTCTATCCGGTCGATGTGCATGTCACGGCGCAGGACCGTCAGGGCCTGTTGCGCGACATCTCCGAAGTGTTCTCGCGCGAAAAGATCAACGTCGTCGCGGTGCAGACCGAAAGCCGCAAGGGCATGGCGCGCATGGCCTTCACCGCCGAGGTCGGCGACGCGCGCCTGTTGCAGAAGGCGCTGGTGGCGATCGGGGAAGTGAAGGGGGTGGTGGACGCGAAGCGGAAGTGAGGGGCCGCGGCCACTAGCCGCTGCTCGCCGCTTTCTCGAGCAAGCTCTGCTGCCCCGAAAACCGCGCCTTGCGATGGCGCTTGCGATGATAGACACCATCGCTGTCCATCTGCCACGCGAGCGCGTTGTCCTTCAGATGCACCCGCAGTCCCTCGTCGAGCACGCGCTTCTTCAGGCGCGCATCGCGCACCGGGAACGCGAGTTCGACGCGGCGAAAGAAGTTGCGATCCATCCAGTCGGCGCTTGACAGATAGACCTCGTCGGCGCCGTCGTTCCTGAAGTAGAAGATGCGGCTGTGCTCGAGAAAGCGGCCGACGATCGATCGCACGGTGATGTTCTCGGACAGTCCCTTCACGCCGGGTCGCAGCGTGCATACCCCGCGCACGATCAGATCGATCTTCACGCCCGCGGCGCTCGCGGCGTAGAGCTCGTTGATGACCTCGGCTTCGAGCAGCGCGTTCATGCGCGCCATGATGCGGGTCGGTCGGCCCGCTTTCGCGAGCCGCGCCTCGTTGCGGATCGCGGCCACGATGTTGCCATGCAGGCTGAACGGCGACTGCCACATGCACTTGAGTTTCTTGGCGCTGCCCAGACCCGTGAGCTGCTGGAAGACTTCGTGAACGTCGCTGCACAGATCCTCATCGGCCGTGAAGAGACCGAAGTCGGTGTAAGCGCGCGCGGTGCCCGAATGGTAGTTGCCGGTGCCCAGATGCGCATAGCGGCGCAGCACGGGCGTGCCGTCGCGCGAAATTTCGCGGCGCACCACCAGCACCATCTTCGCGTGGGTCTTGTGACCCACCACCCCATACACCACGTGCGCGCCGATCTCCTCGAGCCGCGAAGCCCAGTTGATGTTGGTCTCTTCGTCGAAGCGCGCCATCAGCTCCACCACCGCGGTCACTTCCTTGCCGCTGCGCGCGGCCAGCAGCAGGGACTGCATCAGCGCCGAATCGCTGCCGGTGCGATAGATGGTCTGCTTGATCGCGACCACATCGGGATCGGTGGCCGCGGCTTCGAGAAAGTCGAGCACCGGAACGAAGGATTGATAGGGGTGGTGGACCAGGATGTCGCGCTTGGCGATGGTCTGAAAGATGTCCGCGTTCTTGAGCGTGGCCTTGCGGATCTCCGGCGGCAGCGACGGATGGAAGGGCGGGAACTTGAGGTCGGGCCGCGCCACCATCTCGGGCAACTGCATCAGTCGCACCAGGTTGACCGGCTCGGCCACGCGATAGACGTCGGCGTCGTCGAGCGCGAACTCGCGCTTGAGCAATTGCGCGATCGCGTCCGAGCAGGTGTCGGCGATCTCGAGTCGCACGGCGTCGCCGTAATGACGCTGCGGCAACTCGCCCTGCAAGGCGACCCGCAGGTTGGTGATCTCCTCGTCGTCGACGAACAGGTCGGAGTTGCGCGTGACCCTGAAGGCATGGCAGCCGTGCACCTCCATGCCCGCGAACAACTCCGAGACATGGGCCTGCATGATGGTCGTCAGCATCACGATCACATGCGGCCGGTGGGCCGAACCCGCAGGCAGGCTCGCGGACAGATTCTCGGGCAGGCTGATCAGCCGCGGCAGCGCGCGTGGGGCCTGCACGATCGCGACCCCCGACTTGCGCCCGAAGGCATCGCGACCGCCGAGCTCGACCGCGAAGTTCAGGCTCTTGTTGAGCACGCGTGGAAACGGATGGGCCGGATCGAGCCCGATCGGGGTGAGCACCGGCAGGATCGCCTGACGGAAATAGTCGCGCGCCCACGCCCCCACTGCCTCGTTCCAGTTCGCCGCCAGATGCAGCACGATGCCTTCGGCGACCAAGAGCGGCAGCAGCGTTTGATTGAGCAGCGCGTACTGGCGCGCGACCAGCGTGTGCGCGCGCGTGGAAATCAGCGCGATCGCCTCGGCCACCGGCAGCCCGTCGACATCGGCGTGCCCCGGATTCATCCGCAGCTGTTCCTTCAGCCCCGCCACGCGCACCTCGAAGAACTCGTCGAGGTTGCTGCTCGCGATGCACAGGAAGCGCAGGCGTTCGAGCAGCGGCAACGATGCGTCTTCGGCCTGCGCAAGCACGCGTTCGTTGAACGCAAGCAGCGAGAGTTCGCGATTGAGGAAGTTGTGGGCGGGCACGCGCTTGGTCAAAGACAAATCCTCGGAGCTTCGTCGACGAATATTTCAGCAATGAGACTGCGCCTCGCGCGATGCGCGTCGATAGCCATTCGGTAACATCCGGGGCGCATCCTCATTCTACGTTCGCCCTTATGCCCGTTCCCGAATTGCTCGCCGCCGTCGACCTGGGGTCCAACAGCTTTCGTCTCCTGATCGGGCGCGTCGTCAAGACGCCCGCCGGAACGCAGGTCTATCCCCTCGACAGCCTGAAGGAAACGGTGCGGCTCGCGTCGGGCTTGACGCGCGAAAAAAGGCTCGATGCCGAATCACAGCAGCGCGCGCTCCTGGCTCTCGAACGCTTCGGCGAACGCCTGCGATCGTTCGCGCCGCATTCGGTACGCGCGGTGGCCACCAACACCTTGCGCGTGGCCAAGAACGCGCGCGATTTCCTGTTGCGCGCCGAAGACGCGCTCGGCTTTCCGATCGAGGTGATCGCAGGACGCGAAGAAGCGCGCCTCATCTACACCGGCGTGGCGAACACCACGCCGATCTCGCCGGGCCGGACACTGGTCGTCGATATCGGCGGCGGCTCGACCGAATTCATCATCGGCGAGGGCCATGAGCCACGGCTGATGGAGTCGCTCTTCATGGGCTGCGTGAGCTACAGCCTCAAGTTCTTTCCCGGCGGCGAGATCGACAAGCACAACTTGAAAGAGGCCGAGCTCGCCGCGCAGCAGGAACTCGAGGTGATCGCGCGCGCCTATCTCGATACCGGATGGCAACACGCGATCGGATCGTCGGGTACCGCGCGCGCGCTCGGCGAAATCCTCGAGCAGAACGGTCTCTCGGCCGAAGGCATCACGCGCGAAGGGCTCGCGGCCCTGCGCGAGTTGATGTTGAAGGCCGGCCATGCCGATCGCATGAAGCTCGAAGCCCTGAAACCCGATCGCATCCCGGTGCTGCCGGGAGGCTTCGCGATCATGTCGGCGGTCTTCAAGATGCTCGATCTGCAGCGCGTCGACGTGTCGGACGGCGCGCTTCGGCAGGGCGTGCTCTACGACCTGCTCGGTCGCAGCGAGCACCACGACATGCGCGACGCGACCATCGAGCAATTCACGCAGCGCTATGGCGTCGATCGCGAACAGGCGCGTCGGGTCGGGCAACTCGCCGTCGACCTGCTGCGCCAGATCGTCAAGGGCGACGACGAGGCCAGCGTCGAGATCGCGCATCGCCTGCAATGGGCGGCGATGCTGCACGAGATCGGCCTGTCGATCTCGCACGCGTCTTACCACAAGCATTCGGCCTACATCCTGTCGAATGCCGACATGCCCGGCTTTTCGAAGATGGATCAGGCCAAGGTCGCGCTGCTCGCGCTCGGGCATGCCGGCAAGCTGAGCAAGCTCGACGGCATGGTCGACGATCCGACCGAGTGGCTGGCGGTGCTGTGCCTGCGCGTCGCGGTGCTGGTGCATCGCCGGCGCATCGACCTCGATGTGTCGCGGCTCGCGTTGAAGGTCACCGCGCGCGGTTATGCGCTGCGCGCCGATGCCGCGTGGCTCTCCGATCATCCGCTGACCGAATTCAGCCTTCGTCAGGAAATCGGCGAGTGGGCGAAGTTGGGGATGGCCGTCGAACTGGTCTGAGTCGAACCGCTCCGGACGCCGGCTACAACAGGTCGGGATCGAACACCGTGCGCAGCGTCCACTCGCCGCTGCCGTCGCGCGCGCGACGGACCAGCCACCATGCGGCGGCCTTCTTCACGCTCCAGTCGCCTTCCGAGTCGCTCAGCAATCGTCGCGCGACCTGACCGATCCACGGCTGATGCCCGACCATCACGATTAACGGGGCGTCGCCGTTGCAGGCGGTGAGCGCGTCTTCGAGAGCGGCCAGCACTTCGCTGGTACTCGATCCCGGTGCGAGTCTTTGATCGACCTCGACATGCACGGAGGTCCTGGCCACCAGAGGCTCCGCGGTTTCGCGCGCGCGCACGGCAGGACTGACGACGAGCCGCGTGTTGTCGCGCATGCGCTTGGCCAGCGCGCGCGCAACGCGCGCGGCATCGCGCCTGCCTTGCGCCGTGAGCGGACGCGCGAGGTCGGGCCAGCTGTCTTCGGCTTCCGCGTGGCGCCAGAGAAAAAGGTGAATGGCCTGCATGTCTTTGAACCGTCGTCGTCGCGCGGGTCACACCAGATGCGCGATGCGCGACGCCAGGGCCGGCCCCGCGATCAGAACCCACGTGAGGATACACAGCATCAACGCGAGGAACACGGCGGCGCTGCCGAGATCCTTCGCGCGGCCCGAGAGGCGATGATGATCGAGCGAGATGCGATCGACCGCGGCTTCGATGCTCGAGTTGACGAGCTCGACGATCAGCACCATCACCACCGAGCCGATCAGCGCGAGCGTGTCGAGCGCAGGCAGACGCAGCGCGCAGGCGATCGGCACGAGTACCGCGGCGAGTATCAGCTCCTGTCGGAAGGCGCTCTCGAGCCGCAGCGCCAGCGCGAGGCCGCGCATCGAATAGCGCAGCGCGTTCCAGATGCGGCCCGGACCGCCGATGCTCTTGTACGGGCTCTCGCGCTCGTGGATCTCGAGAGTGTCGCCGGTTTCATCGATCGCGCCATGCGCGCGATCGCGATGGGTCATGACGACGCGCTTTCGCCGCCGATCAGGTCGCCACCCGCCCGCATGCCGGTCGCATCCGCGATGGGATGAAGCTGCGCGAGGAATTGTCGCGTGCACGCCTCCCACGAATAGCGCTCGGCATGCGCGCGCGCGGTCGACCGATCGATCTCGAGAGCTCTCAGGCATGCGGTCCCGAGATCGTCGTTTAGCGCACCGGCGGCCGCGTCGCCGATGACGTCGATCGGTCCCGTCACCGGATAGGCGGCGACCGGGCATCCGCAGGCGAGCGCTTCGAGCAGCACCAGGCCGAAGGTGTCGGTCCTGCTCGGAAAGACGAAGACATCGGCCGCGTTGTAGACCTCGGCGAGCTGGGTCTGGTCGAGCACACCGGTGAAACGCACGTCCGGATATTCGAGCTTGAGCCGCGCCAGCAGCGGACCTTCACCGGCCACCCACTTGCTGCCCGGCAGATCGAGTTCGAGGAAGGCCTCGATGTTCTTTTCGACGGCGACCCGGCCGACATAGAGAAAGATCGGCGGACGCAGGTCGTTGGCCGCGCGCGGGCCGGGCTTGAAGATGTCGAGTTCCACGCCGCGCGACCACAGCACCACGCGCTCGGGCGCGAAGCCCGCGGCTTCGAGGTCGGCCTTGACGACGCGCGTGGGCACCAGGATCGCCTGAGCCTTGCCATGGAACCAGCGCAGGAAGCGATAGGTGATCGCCAGCGGAACGCCGATGCGTGCCTTCACGTATTCGGGAAAGCGCGTGTGGTATGCGGTGGTGAACGGCAGGCCTTGCCTGATCGCGTATCGGCGCGCAGCGAGTCCCAAGGGGCCTTCGGTGGCGATATGAATCGCGTCGGGCCTGGCATCGGCGATGCGTTGGTTGACGCGCCGCGCGGGAAAAATCGACAGGCGGATTTCCGGATAGGTCGGGCAAGGCACGGTGTGAAATTCCTGCGGCGTCACGAGATCGACGTCGTGGCCCATCTTTTCCAGTTCGCGCCGGGTGGACTTGAGCGTGCGCACGACGCCGTTGACCTGCGGATCCCACGCGTCGGTGACGATCAGGATCTTCATCGCGCGGCCACCGCAAGCGGCGGGCTTGCGCTGCGCATGCGATCGCGCGGCGCCATCCATTCGACGATTTCCAGGTGTCCCGCATAGTCTTCCACCAGCGCGGTCAGGCTTTCGACCCAGTCGCCGTCATTGCAATAGAGCACGCCATCGATCATTCGAATCTCCGCTTTGTGGATGTGGCCGCAGACCACGCCGTCGAAGCCGCGGCGGCGCGCTTCGTTGACCAGCGCGTGCTCGTAGTCGCTGATGAAGCTGACCGCGTTCTTGACCTTGTGCTTCAGGTATTGCGACAGCGACCAGTAGCCGAAGCCCAGGCGCACGCGCACCCGATTGAACCAGTGGTTGAGCGCGAGGATCAGCGTGTAGAGCGAGTCTCCGAGGTGCGCGAGCCACTTGGCTTGCTGGATCACGCCGTCGAACAGGTCGCCGTGCGTCACCAAGAGGCGCCTGCCGTCGGCCGTGATGTGGGTGGCTTCGTAGACCACGTCGATGCCGCCGAAGGCGTGCTCGACATAGCCGCGCGCGAACTCGTCGTGATTGCCCGGCACGTAGATCACGCGCGTGCCTTTGCGTGCCTTGCGCAGTATCTTCTGAACGACGTCGTTATGCGACTGTCGCCATGTCCAGCCTTTCTTCAGGCGCCAGCCATCGATGATGTCGCCCACCAGATACAGCGTGTCGGACTCGGTGCACTTGAGGAAGTCGAGCAGAAAGTCGGCCTTGCATCCGGCCGTGCCCAGATGCACGTCCGAGATCCAGATGGTTCGATAGCGATGCGATGGCGCTTCATCCTCTGCGGGATGCGATGGAGGCGAGACGAAGAGTGTCGAGGCGAGCGAGGGGTTCAGCGGGGCGTTCATGCTGAGCCGGCATTCAATCGGCTGCTGATGACACGGCGATGACGCAGGCAAGCAGTTCGTTGTGAATCTGCATCGCACCGCGTCCAGCGCGCGCCACGCGTGCTAGACTTCCGCCTCTTTTTGCAGGCGCGTAGCTCAGCTGGTTAGAGCACCACCTTGACATGGTGGGGGTCGTTGGTTCGAGTCCAATCGCGCCTACCAGCATTCAGAAATCAGGCGCGAAAGGGCCGGGCGCTTGGTAGAAATGCGCCGAGCATGGTTATGACACCGCGAACGCAGGGCTCCTCCATCGAATAAGCAGCCGCATGCCGGCGCCGATCTCCTCGATCAGGCGCCCCGATGAAAAGCGCGGCTGTCCGCGCTTTTTCATTTTCGCGACCTCATCTTTTCGAACTCGCCATGCTCAACATCAAACTCCCCGACGGATCGATACGCTCGTTCGATCACCCCGTCACTGTCGCCGACGTCGCCGCTTCCATCGGCCCCGGGCTTGCGAAGGCCGCGCTTGGCGGCAAGCTCAAGGTGGGCGCTGCACCGCTGCGCCTGGTCGATACGTCGGCAACCATCGATGGCGATGCCGAATTGGCGATCGTCACGGCCAGGGACGCCGACGGTCTCGACCTGATTCGCCATTCCACCGCCCATCTGCTGGCCGATGCGGTCAAGGAATTGTTTTCCGATGCGCAGGTCACGATCGGCCCGGTGATCGACAACGGCTTCTACTACGATTTTTCGTACAAGCGTCCTTTCACGCCGGAAGACCTGGCGGCGATCGAGAAGCGCATGGCCGAGATCGTCAAGCGCGACATTCCCGTGAAGCGCGAAGTGTGGAAGCGCGACGATGCGGTCGCGTTCTTCAAGTCGATCGGCGAGGACTACAAGGCCGAGATCATTTCCGCGATTCCCGCGGATCAGGACATCTCGCTCTATCGCCAGGGCGACTTCATCGATCTGTGTCGCGGACCGCACGTGCCGTCGACCGGCAAGCTCAAGGTCTTCAAGCTGATGAAGGTCGCGGGCGCCTATTGGCGCGGCGATTCCGGCAACGAGATGCTTCAGCGCATCTACGGTACCGCGTGGGCGACCAAGGAAGAGCAGGACGTCTATCTTCACATGCTCGAAGAAGCCGAGAAGCGCGACCATCGCAAGCTGGGACGCGCGCTCGATCTCTTCCACATGCAGGAAGAGGCACCGGGCCTGGTGTTCTGGCATCCCAAGGGCTGGACCATCTGGCAGCAGGTCGAGGCCTATATGCGCGCGGTCTATCGCGACAACGGCTATCAGGAAGTCAAGGGCCCGCAGATCCTCGACCGCGCGCTGTGGGAGAAGACCGGGCACTGGGAGAACTACAAGGACAACATGTTCGTCACGGAGTCCGAGAACCGGACTTACGCGTTGAAGCCGATGAACTGTCCGGGCCAC
>JBBQCA010000065.1:0-14335 GCA_038318315.1 Burkholderiales bacterium
CACCAAGGACGGCGTCTCGGTCGCCAAGGAAATCGAACTGAAGGACAAGTTCGAAAACATGGGCGCCCAGCTCGTCAAGGAAGTCGCTTCCAAGACCAGCGACAACGCCGGTGACGGCACCACCACCGCGACCGTGCTCGCACAAGCCATCGTGCGCGAAGGCTTCAAGTTCGTGGCGGCCGGCATCAACCCGATGGACCTGAAGCGCGGCATCGACAAGACCGTCGTCGCGCTCGTCGAAGAAATCAGGAAGCTGTCCAAGCCCACCACGACCAGCAAGGAGATCGCGCAGGTCGGCGCCATCTCGGCCAACGCGGACGAGGACATCGGCAAGATCATCTCCGATGCCATGGACAAGGTCGGCAAGGAAGGCGTGATCACCGTCGAAGACGGCAAGTCGCTCAACAACGAACTCGAAGTCGTCGAAGGCATGCAGTTCGACCGCGGCTACCTGTCGCCCTACTTCATCAACAATCCCGAGAAGCAGACCGCCATCCTCGAGAACCCGTTCGTGCTGTTGTTCGACAAGAAGATCTCGAACATCCGCGATCTGCTGCCGGTACTCGAGCAGGTGGCCAAGGCTGGACGTCCGCTCCTGATCGTCGCCGAAGACGTCGAAGGCGAAGCGCTCGCAACGCTGGTGGTCAACAACATCCGCGGCATCTTGAAGACCTGTGCGGTCAAGGCGCCGGGCTTCGGCGATCGTCGCAAGGCCATGCTCGAAGACATCGCAGTGCTGACCGGCGGACAAGTGATCGCAGAAGAAGTCGGTCTCACGCTGGAGAAGGCGCAACTGACCGACCTCGGCCAGGCCGCACGCGTCGAGATCACCAAAGAGAACACCACCATCATCGACGGCGCGGGCGACGCCAAGAACATCGAGGCGCGCGTCAAGCAGGTGCGCGTGCAGATCGACGAAGCGACATCCGACTACGACAAGGAAAAGCTGCAGGAACGCGTTGCGAAACTGGCCGGCGGCGTAGCGCTGATCAAGGTCGGCGCCGCGACCGAAATCGAGATGAAGGAAAAGAAGGCGCGTGTCGAAGACGCACTGCACGCAACCCGTGCGGCTGTGGAAGAAGGCATCGTTGCCGGCGGCGGCGTGGCTTATCTGCGCGCCCGTGCGCTCATCAAGGTCAAGGGCGACAACCCCGATCAGGAAGCGGGCATCAAGATCGTCTTGCGCGCCATCGAAGAGCCGCTGCGTCAGATCGTGTTCAATGCCGGTGAAGAGCCGTCGGTGGTCCTTAACAAGGTGATCGAAGGCAAGGGCAACTTCGGCTACAACGCAGCCAACGGCACTTACGGCGACATGATCGAAATGGGCATCCTCGATCCGGCCAAGGTCACGCGTTCGGCACTGCAGAACGCCGCCTCGATCGCAGGCCTCATCCTCACCACCGACGCGATGGTCGGAGAGCTCCCGGAAGACAAGGCGAGCGGTGGCATGGGCGGCATGGGTGGTGGCATGGGCGGCATGGGTGGCATGGGCGGCATGGACATGTAAAACCCGCGAGAACGGTTTCGTTCTTACCGGCTCTGACGAGAAACCCCGCTTCGGCGGGGTTTTTCTTTTTGCCGACCGCAAACCGCGCGAGGTTTAAGACGAAGTCCGCAAAAAACGGCGCAAAGCCGCCGTCCGGCATTCAAGAATTGAACGCGCCTGCCGAGGCAGCTATCGAGCAGGAAACGTTTACGCCTCGCAAGCGACCATGGGGATGGTCGTTCGCCCAGGCTCCGGGAATTCAATCCAAGGTTGTGTGACGAACGACGTGAAAAAAAATATCGACCGGTTGCCGCCTCGCCGCGCAAGGCGTTCGTCACCATGAGTTGACGCGATGACGATTCCGACTCCAACCACGACCCGCGAATCCGCTGCGATCAATACCGTCGCGCGCGAAACGCTGCGACGCATAGCCCAGCAGCGCATCAGTCCGACGCCGGAGGCCTACGCACGCATCTATCGCGAAGTGTCGGCCACGCATCCGGACCATCCGCCTCCGGCCGCGATCGAGGGCAACGATGACAGTCGCGTCGGCGCTTCGCTGATCAATCGTCTGCTCGTGCAAGTCGATGCCCATCATGCCGGCATCACCGTCACCAAAAAACGCGAAGGCCTCAAGCGTGCGCTGGTGCCGCGCGCCGAGCCGCTGCCCGCATTGTTCGCGCGCATCAATCGCCTGATGGACTCGTGGAATGGGCCGAACGCCGAAACCGGCCTGAATGTCAGCCAGTTCCTCGGCACCGATATTCTCGGCGCGAACCACAGTTCGGAATTTGCGCACGGGCATGTGCATACGCTCGCGTCCCCGACCGCGTCCATCTCGCATGCCGCAATCCAGTCGATCGTGTCGCCGAATTCATCGCCGACCGCATCGACGACCCTTCCGCGGATCGATTCTGGCCACCAGTCGGCGCGCGCAGTGCCCGCGACGAGCGAATTGCCCGAGGGCGTGATCAGCCTGAGGCTTGCGGGCCTGCTCGCATTGCTGCTCAAGAACATCGCGGACCTGACGCCCGACTCCGGGTTGCTCGGCAACCAGATCGAGCAGATCGGCCGCGTGCTGACCGCGCCTTTGACCGAGAAGAAGCTCGACGAAGCCGAGCGCTGCCTGCGCGCGCTGATCGTTCGCCAGGGCGCGATCAAGCACAGCATGGACGAAACCAAGCGCGCCCTTCGAGACCTCGCCGAGACCCTGCTGGAGCGGCTTTCGGGCCTGGTCTCCTCGACTGATTGCTTCTCGACCAAGGTGTTCG
Source organism: Burkholderiales bacterium (assembly GCA_038318315.1). Taxonomy (GTDB): domain Bacteria; phylum Pseudomonadota; class Gammaproteobacteria; order Burkholderiales; family Burkholderiaceae_D; genus CAHJXF01. The sequence continues at coordinate 2,758 of JBBQCA010000065.1, forward strand.
AGATGGCCGAGCGCATCGCATCGGCCGACAACCTCACGCAGCTCTCGAACCTCACGCAGATGCTGGTGGCCGATGCACGGCTGATGTCATCCAATGTCGCCACCGAGCATTCTCTTCTGGCCGATGCGCAGTCGCGCGTGCAGGTTCTGCAGGAGCGCACCCAAACACTCGAAAACGAGTTGCGTGAAGCCAGTACCCTGATGCGCACCGATCCGCTCACGCGCGCCATGAATCGGCGCGGCTTCGGAGACGCGTTCGCCTCCGAGATGATCGATGCCGACGGCGGTGCCATGCCGTCGATCGCGATGATCGACGTCGATGACTTCAAGTGCATCAACGAACAGTTCGGCCACTCGGTCGGCGACGAAGTTCTTTGCAGTCTGGTCGAAGTCCTTCACCAATGCGCAATGCCGGCCAACATCGTCGCCCGCTATGGCGGCGAGGAGTTTGCTCTGATGTTCCCGAGAGCGACGGTCCACGAGGCCGAGCGTGCCGTACTGACGATGCAACGCGCCCTGCTCGACCGCATGATTTCCAGCGAGACGCATGGTCCGTTGATCACGTTCTCCGCCGGGGTCGCGCAGGTCGACGACGGCGAGGCGCTCGGGCACGTCATGACGCGCGCAGATCGTGCCCTTCGCCAGGCCAAGCAGGCAGGCAAGAACTGCATCGTCATCGCCCCGGTCGCGGAAGCGCGCGCGGCCTGACACCCCGACACCATGGCGCCCTGGCGCCATGCTTGCCGCAAGCACCGAATGAACAGCGATCGATTCACGCATCTATTCGGCGCTTCTCCCCCGCCCTCGAACCATTAGATTGACGGCCATCGGAGGAAATTTTAGAAGCGCGCCTCAATATTTCCGAAGGGCCTCCGATAAGCATTGCAACACCGGCTGACATCCATTTTGGAACACCGGTTAGCCCGGCGAACTCGCCGGTGTTTATCGACAGCCCAGGAGAATTTAGATGGCACAAGTAATCGGTACCAACGTTGCATCGCTGAACGCTCAGCGCAACCTCAATGCTTCACGCGACACGCTGCAAACCTCGCTGCAACGCCTTTCATCGGGCATGCGTATCAACAGCGCTAAAGACGACGCGGCCGGTCTTGCGATCTCGCAGCGCTTCACTTCGCAGATCAACGGCAGCGACCAGGCATCACGCAACGCCAGCGACGGCATTTCGCTTGCGCAGACCGCGGAAGGCTCGCTGTCCACCATTACCGACAACCTGCAGCGCATGCGTCAGTTGGCAGTTCAGGCCGCCAACGCGACCAACAGCTCCAGCGACCGCACCGCGATCCAGACGGAAGTCGGCCAGCTCACGTCGGAAATCGACCGTACCGCGAACAACTCGTCGTTCAACGGCGTGAAGCTGCTCGACGGATCGAGCCCGAGCTTCGTGTTCCAGGTCGGAGCCAACACCACCAGCAACGACACCATCGCCGTCTCGGGTCTGCAGAACGCGACACTCGCCGGTCTTTCGAGCGTGAGCGCAGCGACCGGTCAGTCGGCCGCGATCTCGGGCTTCACCACCGGCGCGCTCGATGGCTCGACCGACAGCATATCCATCAACGGTACGAGTATCGGTGCGCTGGCCGCTGTCGGCACGTCGCAGGAACGCGCTGCCCAAGTCGCCGATGCGATCAACAAGGTATCCGTCACGACCGGCGTCAACGCTTTCGTCGACAGCACGTCCGGCAAGATCAACCTGACGTCGTCATCGACGTTCACGGTTGCCAAGACCGGCGCCGGCGACACGCTCACCGGTCTCAGTGCAGCCTCGGGTGGAACGGCAGCGACCGTGAGCGGCCTGACCACGCTGGATGTCTCGAGCTTCGCAGGCGCACAACTCGCGATCAAGCAGATCGACAGCGCACTCGGCCAGATCGCCAGCTCGCGTGCAACCCTCGGCGCGGTGCAGAGCCGCTTCTCGTCGGTGGTCACGAACCTGCAGACGACCAGCGAAAACCTGTCCGCATCACGCAGCCGCATTCAGGACACGGACTTCGCTGCCGAAACGGCCAACCTGACGAAGGCGCAGATCCTTCAGCAGGCCGGTACCGCGATGCTGGCGCAGGCGAACAGCCTCCCCAACAACGTGCTGTCGCTCTTGAAGTAAATCGCTGATCAATAGTCGGCAACCGAAGGCGCGCCTCACGAAGGCGCGCCTTCTCGAATTTGCGATCCGCCGCCAGGCATTTGGTGGCGTCGGATCTTCTTGAACTCATGAGCCCCGGCGGGTCGAGTACGGCAGTCGATCGGAGAAACATCATGGACTCGCAAGTCATCGGCGTTACGTCAGGCATGCCCATTGCTGCCTCCGCCGTGATCCGCCAGGTTCCCGATGCCGAAGTGCTTCGTATCGCGCAGGCGATCGACCGCATGCAGGGCTTTCTCATTTCCGACAAGGCATGAGCGGCGCGAAGCGCCCCGTGCCCGCCTCCGAGCCCGCAGCCGAAGAGTCTCCATGACCACAACCATCCCATCGGCCAACACCGGGGCCGTGACCACGCAGGGCGTCGGTTCCGGCCTCGACATCGCGGGGATCGTCGACAAACTCGTATCGGTCGAAGCGGCGCCGCTGAACCGGATCAAGGCGCAGGAGACGGCCTACCAGACCAAGCTGTCCGCATACGGCGCCGCACGCGGCGCGCTGGCATCGTTCCAGACCAGCGTTTCCGCATTGGCGGATCCGGCGGCGTTCTCGAGTTTCGCCGCGACCATCGGCGATTCGACCCTGGCGTCCGTGGCGGTGGACCCGACCCAGAGCGGTTCCTTGTCGGCAGGTACGCATACCTTGCGCGTCGACAGCCTGGCGACCTCGCAACGAACGGCGTCGACCGGCGTTCCGGCGACGTCGACCATCATCGGTACCGGTACTCTGACGATCGACATCGGAAGCTGGAACAGCGACTACTCGAGCTTCACCCCGAACGCGGACGCCGGCAGCAAGACCATCACGATCGACAGCAGCAACAACACGCTGGTCGGCATTCGCGACGCGATCAATGGAGCGGCTGCCGGCGTGTCCGCGGCCATCGTCAACGACGGATCGGGCAATCGTCTGGTCCTGTCCGGAAGCTCTACCGGCAACACGCAGGGCTTTCGCGTGACGACCGCAGACGGCGACGGCGGCAACCTGGACGCCGCAGGCCTTTCGCAACTTGCATTCGATCCGACGGCTGCGGGAGGCACGGCCCAGACCCAGCGCCTCGCCAATGCCGCGAACGCCGCATTCTCGATCGACGGCATCGCGATCTCCAAACCCGACAATCACGTCACCGATGCGATCGCAGGCCTGACGATCGACCTGACGAAGGCCGACACCGCGACCACGACGACATTCAACATCGCGCGCGATATCGCCACCGCGAAGACCGGCATCACCAACTTTGCCAACGCGTACAACAGCATCGTCGCGAATCTCGCTTCGCTGACCAGCTACGACTCGACCTCGAAGACCGCCGGCGTCCTCAACGGCGACTCGTCGTTGCGCCTGATCAAGACGCGACTGCAATCGCTGGTCGCCAGCGTCGTTCCCACCGGCGGCAGCGTGACGATGCTTGCCGACATCGGCATCACGTTCAACGCCAGCGGCAAGCTCGATGTCGATGCCGCCAAACTGGGCAAGGTGCTGACCGGCGATCCCGGCGCCGTCTCGCGCCTGTTCGCAAAAACCGGCGCGGCCGGCGATGCACAGGTTGCCTACACCGACTCGACCGCCAAGACCCAGGTCGGCAATCACGCGCTATCGGTCAGCCAACTCGCGACGCGCGGCACGATCACCGGCTCGTCCGCTGCGGCTCTGACGATCACCGCGGGCGTCAACGATAGCCTGGCGATCACGATCGACAATCTGTCGGCAACCATCACGCTCGCGCCGGGAAGCTACAGCGATGCATCCGCGCTGGCGACCCAGGTGCAAGCCAAGATCAACGGCACGGCCGCCTTCTCGGCGGCCGGCAGCAGCGTCTCCGCGAGCGCGAGCGGCGGCGTGCTGACGCTGACCTCGCAGCGCTTCGGATCGGCATCATCGGTGACCACCGACGGGGGAAGCGGCGCGGTGAGCCTGTTCGGCAGCGCGCCTTCGTTGGCCGGCGGGCGCGACGTCGCCGGCACCATCGACGGCGTGGCCTTTGCCGGAAGCGGCCAGACCGCGATCGGCGCGGCCTCGACCTCCGCGGAGGGCCTCAAGGTCGCCATCACCGGAGGCGTCACCGGCAGTCGCGGCACGATCGCCTTCAACCGCGGCATCGCGGCGCAGCTCAACGACGTCCTGACGCAGTTCCTCGATACGACCAACGGTCTCGTCACCGCCGCGACCGACAGCATCAATTCGAGCATCACTCACTTGAAGAAGAGCGAAGACGATTGGAATACCCGTCTCATCTCGATTCGAGCGCGATATACCGCGCAATACAACGCGATGGATACGCTCGTCGCCAAGCTGAACGGTACCGCCAGCTATCTGACGCAACAGATCACGGCGATCCAGAATTTCCAGAAGAACAACTAATCGCAGCACCCCGGACCCCAAGGACGCATCATGCATCACAAGACTCCGTATGGCGCCAATGCCTATCGCGCCATCGGCATAGAGACCGGCGTGGCCGCGGCGGATCCTCTCGGCCTCGTCGTCATGCTCTATGACGGCGCGATCCACGCGATCGTCCGCGCCGAAACGCATCTCGGCAAGGGCGAGATCGAAGCGCGCGGAACCTATGCCTCGAAGGCCATCGACATCATCAATCAGGGTCTGGCCGCGAGTCTCGACAAGCGCATCGGCGGAACGCTCGCCGAAGGGCTGGCGTCCCTCTACGAATACATGGCGCGACGCTTGTTCGCTGCGAACGTGCAAGCCGACCGCGCGATCTTCGCGGAAGTCCGCGGGCTTCTCAGTGAACTGCGCGAGGCGTGGGTCGCGCTGCGAGAGGAGCAGGCGTCCGGCAGAGCCATCGCCTTCGAGCGCATGCAGGTCGGCATCCCGGGTGCGGAATCGATCGTGGCATCGGGATGGAGCGTGACCGCATGAACCAGCGCATGGAAATGGAAAAGCAGATCGTCGAACGCTATACCCGCATGGCCGATGCCAGCCATCGCATGCTCTCGGCGGCGCGCGAGGATGATTGGGACACCGTCGGCGAGGTCGAGAAGGAATGCGCGACCCTGATCGCGGAACTCGCGCAGATGGGTGATCTCGCCCCTTCCGATCCCGGGTTGCGGCAACAAAAGCTCGGGCTGATGAAGCGCGTACTGGCCGACGACGCCGAGATTCGTGTGCTCAGCCAGCCGTGGCTCAAGAAGCTCGACGCATTGTTGCGCAGCCCTGCAACCGTTGCGCGCCTCGACCGCGTATACGGGAGCGGCGCCGCATCGGGTTAAGCACCGATGCGGGAGATCGATGTGGCGCTCGACCGCCGCCTGCAGATCGATCGCATGCTTGCGATCGATCCGTTGCGCGCGATCGTCGATCCCGCGGACACACCCAGGCGGGGCGAACAGCCGGCCGACGATCCGGCCCTGCCCGGCCGCAATCTCCCGAACGCGCCGCGATGGAGCAGCGACGCGCTGCGACTGCAAGCCCTCATGGGTTCGCCTGCCCCCGCTGCAAGTGAAGGCGGTCCGGTGCGCTTCGAGATGCCGCTGCTGGTGATCGAGTCGAGATCGCCGTCCGACGCGAGGCCCGCGCACGTCGACGCCGCGATGGCTGCCGCTGCCGATCTCGGTGCCGGCGCCGTCGACGACGCAGCGATACGCGAGCCGACCGCGCCTGCCATCCGCCATGCAATCGAGACCAGCAACACGCCGCCGATCTTCGTTCCTCTGGTCCTGCAGGGACTGGCGTGGGACGGACAAGAGATGGAATTGATCGTGCGTCGCGAGCGTGCCGACGAGACGCTCGACAATCCGGCGCTCGACCACTGGTGCGGCGAAGTCGTGATCGACTTGCCTGAGCTCGGTCGCGTGACCGGGCACCTTGCATTTTCGATGCAGGGCCTGCGCGTGCGACTCGATGCCGACGCCGAAACCAGCGTCACGCGATTGAGCGGCGCCACTGCCGAACTCGCCGCGGCGTTCGCCCACATCGATCTGCGCATCTCGGGCCTGTCGGTTGGCCGACCCGCGGCCGACGCGATGCGCTCGGCCGCATCGCTGTCGCTGGACGCGGCCTTTGGCGGGAGCGGTCGTGGCAGCGCGTGATGCTTCGGGCCACGACGCGATGAAGTCCGCGCTCGAGCCGCAAGCGACGCGGTTCGCAGCCGCGCTTCGCTATCGCGAAGGCATGGCCGCACCGATCGTGACGGCCAAGGGTCGCGGGCTGGTCGCGGAAGAAATCATTCGTCGCGCGGAGGAGCATGGCGTTGCGATTCACGTGTCGAACAATCTGGCCGCGGTGTTGATGCAGGTCGATATCGATCGCGCCATCCCGCCCCAGCTTTTTCATGCGGTGGCCGAATTGCTCGCATGGCTCTATCGGCTCGAAGCGCATGCGGCACGGGAGGTCTCGCCGCCGTGAGCGCCCCAATCAATGCCCCCGGGACAGGCATCACGCGCGCCGCCCGGCTGAGTGCCGCCAGCGACGACTACACCTTGCATCACCCCGGGGAGATCGTCGCGATCCTCGAGCGGCTGCGCGCACAACGCGCGTTGGCCACCGTCGAATTCGGCGACGGGCACGCGATCGTGTCGAGCCTGCTCGAATTGCGCCGTAATGTCAGCGCCATGATCTTCGACATCGCGCGCGACCCCGAACAGAACCGCCGGCTGTTCGCGGCGCAACGGCTGTCGTTCGTCGCCGAGCTCGACAACATTCCGATCGCGTTCGATACGTCGGCGCCGTCGCTGGTCGCTTGCGCCGACGGGCCGGCGGCGCTGGTCGAGTTCCCCAGGGCGCTGGTGCGACTCCAACGCCGCGAATGGTTTCGCGTTGCGCTTCCGCTCGATCCGCCGATTCGTTGCACGGTGTTCGATGCGCAGGGCAACGCGAGCCCCGCACGCGCGGTCGACCTGAGTTGCGGAGGTGCGGCGCTGGAAGTCGACGATCAGGGGTGTGCGTTGTGCGAGCCGGACAGCGAGCACGAATTGATACTGTCGCTGCCTGAAGTCGGCCGCATCGCACTCGACGCGAAGCTGCGCAGTGTGAAGCCGGCGCCGGCGTCGCCCAAAGGATCGCCATCCCGGGTCAGGGTCGGATTCCGATTCGTGGCGATACCCGCGAAGATCGCTAGCCAGATCCAGCGCTACGTGAATCGCGTGGAGCTGATGCGCCGCAAGGATTGAGATCGGCTCCCTCGAGGGGGGAGCACCTACAGCGGCATGTTCATGATGTCGTTGTAGGCGGCGACGATTTTGTTGCGCACCTGTACCGTCGTCTGAAAACTGATGTTCGCCTTCTGCATCGAGATCATCGCGTCTTCGAGCGACACGTCGTTCTGCCCGAGTTGATACTGGTGGGCCATGCTGTCGGCCTTGCCCTGCGTCGCGTTGACGCGTTCGAGCGATTGCGCAATCAGGCTCGCGAAATCTCCGCCCGGTCGAGACTGATCGGTCTTCTTGGTGGCCGACGCCAGGGCATTGTCGAGCGCGTTGATCGCGGGCATGCGGACCGTGCTGATTTCCATCGTGACCTCCTGACTTGATTGAGTGACCCGTCGCGGTCCGGTGCGCCTGGCGTTCGCGGAAAGAACGCGAAGGCATCGGCTCAGGTGTGCACATTAGGGGTCGCGCGCCGCGACCGAAGCGTTGAACAGCGCGCACAAAGGCCGGCTATTCCCGCGATCGCAACGACGCGGTGTTTTCCATAATCCTCGCCATCCGCTTCCTTCCTCGTCCGGCTTCCTGAAATCACATCGCATGGATTCGCTCAAACGTCTTTCAGCTCTTCCCGCCCGCCAGATGGGCGGGCTCGCGGTTGCGGTGGTGGCCATGATCGCGATGCTGATCGGGGCCTGGACGTGGTTGCAGACGCCCGACTACCGGGTGCTGTTCACCAATCTCGGCGATCGCGACGGCGGCGCGGTGGTGGCGTCGCTGGCACAGATGAACGTGCCTTACAAGTACAGCGAGGGCGGCGGCGCGATCCTGGTTCCGGCCAACATGATCTACGACACCCGCCTGAAGCTCGCGTCGCAAGGACTGCCCAAGGGCAGCACCGTCGGCTTCGAATTGCTCGACCAGCAGAAATTCGGCACGACCCAATTGCAGGAGCAGGTCAACTTCCAGCGCGGTCTCGAAGGCGAACTCGCGAAGTCGATCCAGTCGGTCTCGTCGGTGCAGAGCGCACGCGTGCATCTCGCCATTCCGAAACCCACCATCTTCCTGCGCGAGCACCAGAAGCCCAGCGCATCGGTTCTCGTCACGTTGTTCCCGGGCAGGACGCTCGACGGCGCGCAGGTCGCGGGCATCGTGCATCTGGTTGCGTCGAGCGTGCCCGAACTGCCCGACGCGAACGTGAGCATCGTCGATGGCACGGGCAACCTCATCAGCCGCGCTACCGAAGTCGGCGGGCTCGACCCCGGCAAGCTCGCCTACCTGCACGACCTCGAGCAGACCTATACGCGACGCATCGCGGCCATCCTCGAACCGATCGTGGGCGCCGGCAACGTGCGCGCTGAAGTCACGGCCGACATCGACTTCAGCCAGACCGAGCAGACCGCCGAGACCTTCAAGCCCAACGGCAACGGCCAGGCCGCCGCGATGCGCAGCCAGCAAAGCACCGAGTCGACCAACAGCAACGGCACCGCAACGGCTGGAGGCGTCCCGGGTGCGCAAGCCAACACGCCGACCAACGCGGCAGCACCTGCCGGTGCGAACAACGGCGCGGCCAATGGCGCGAGCGGCGCATCGAACAACAGCGCGGTCAAGAAGGACAACACCATCAACTACGAACTCGATCGCACGGTCGAGACCCGGCGCATGCCGGTGGGCACGATCAAGCGTCTGTCGGCAGCGATCGTGGTCAACAATCGCAAGGCGGTCGAAGTCAAGCCCGTCGATGGCAAGGCCGCGGATGGGAAGGCGGCTGACGGGAAAGCTGCGGCGACCGCGAAGTCCGAACCCCTGCCGAAAGCCGAGATCGACCAGATCACCGCGCTCGCTCGCGAGGCGATCGGATTCGACGAGAAGCGCGGCGACTCGATCAATGTGGTCAACGCGAATTTCACGCAGCCCGAGACCATCGCGGCAGTCGATGTACCGATGTGGAAGGACCCCGAGAACATCGGCACCGCGAAGGAGGTCGGCAAGAACATCGCCTTCGCCCTCTTCGCCGCATATCTGCTGTTCGGCGTCCTGCGGCCCGCGATGAAGAAGCTCACGCAGCAGAGTCCGCAGGAAGCCGCTACCGCTTCGCTGACCACCAACGTCGAGACCAGCACCCAGGTTCTCGCGTATCCCGAACATCTGCAACGCGCGCGACAACTCGCTCGCGACGACCCCAAGGCCGTCGCCGGACTCGTCAGGAATTGGGTAGGTGCCGGCCATGAGTGATACCGGAGTCGAGGACAGCGCGATCCTGATGCTGGCGATCGGCGAGGACGAGGCTGCCGAAGTCTTCCGCCATCTCGGCGCGTCCGAAGTCGCCAAGCTGAGCGAAGCGATGGCGCGCCTGGGCAGTGTGTCGCGCAATCGCCTGACCGATACGCTGGAACGCTTCAACGGTGCGGCCGACAAGACGCCCGCCATCGACGCGGGTGCCGACACCTACGTGCGCGCGGTGCTCAACAAGGCGCTGGGTAACGACAAGGCGCGCATGCTGTGCGACCGCATCCTCAAGAACGATCGCTCGAGCGGCATCGACGGTCTCAAGCTGATGGACGCGGCATCGATCGCCGAGCTGATCGGCGGCGAACATCCGCAGATCGTCGCGTCCATCCTCGCGCATCTCGATCGCGACCAGGCGTCGGCGGTGATCGCGGCGCTCGACGAAAGCATGCAGAGCCAGGTGATCCATCGCATCGCGACGCTCGAGGGCATCCAGCCGCAGGCGATGCGCGAACTCGACGACGCACTCGAGAAGCTGGTCGCCAGCGGCGGCCGCGTCAAGCGCTCCGATGTGGGCGGCGTACGCGCGGCAGCCGACATCCTCAATCACGTCGGCTCGGGTGCGGAGGTTGCGATCATCGAAAGCCTGCGTGCGAGCGATCCGACGCTCGCCGAGAAGATCCTCGAGGCGATGTTCATCTTCGACAACATCCTGGACATCGACGACCGCGGCATCCAGCTCCTGCTGCGCGAAGTGCAGTCCGAGTCGCTGGTGATTGCACTCAAGGGCGCGTCCGAGGAATTGCGCGACAAGATCTTCAAGAACATGTCGCAACGTGCCGCAGACATGATGAAGGAAGACCTCGACGCCAAGGGTCCGGTGCGACTCTCGGACGTCGAAGCCGAACAGAAGGCGATCCTGAAAACCGTGCGTCGTCTTGCAGACGACGGCCAGCTGATGCTCGGCGGAAAGGGCGACGATGGCTTTGTCTGAACGCGCGCTCGATCGCGACGCCGATCGAGCAACGGATCGCGGACTCGATCGCGGACTCGATCGAAGCGGCGAGCGCGGGTTCGATCGCTCGTCGGATCGCCTGATCGCGGCCGACCGTCTGGTCGGCGTGCAACCCTGGACCATCGGCGTCTTCGATGCCGCAGGCAACACCAGTGCGCCGAAGGCACGACGCGTCACCGCGGAGCACCTGCCGACCGCCGATGAAGTCGTGGCCATCGAGCATCACGCGCGCGAAGAAGGCTATCGTGCTGGCCTCGCCGAAGCGCAGGACGGCAGCGCGCGACTCGAATCGCTGTTGAGCAGCGTGTCCGCATCGGTCGCGCGGATGGAACGCGAGATGGCCGATACGCTCGTCAAGCTCGCGGTCGATCTCGCGCGGCAGGTCGTGCGCGAGACCATCGCGGTTCGACCCGAAATCCTCGTTCCGCTGGTCAACGATGCGCTCGCCGGCATCGCGCGCACTGCCGATCCCGGTGCCCTTCACGTGAATCCGTCGGACCTGCCGATCGTGGAGGAGCGTCTCGGCGAGGCGCTCGCGCATGCGGGCTGGCGCCCGTTCGGCGATGACAAGGTCGAGCGCGGCGGGTGCCGTCTCGAATTCGCGGGCGGCGAAGTCGATGCGACCATCGCAACGCGTTGGAGTCGTGTGATGGCTCAACTGGAGCGCGACGATGCCTGGCTCGTCTGAACCGACGCAAGGACCCAAACCGAGCGGCGATGCATTCGCCGGCTGGTCGCGCTATATCGCCGACTGCGGGATCGCGGTGCAAGGCGTCGATCCGCTGATGCGGCATGGCCGCCTGGTGCGCATCGCGGGCCTGGTGATGGAGGCCGCGGGACTGCGCCTGCCGATCGGCAGCACCTGCCTGGTCGAGCAACCCGGTCAGCGTCCGACCGAAGCCGAGGTGGTGGGCTTCGCGGGCGATCGCATCTTTCTCATGCCGACCACCGAAGTGCAGGGGCTTGCACCGGGCGCGCGCGTATCGGCGATCGATCCGCGCCCGCCCGCACCCTGCTTCGGCACCAAGCTCAAGCCCTGGCGTCGCAGTGAGGACAAGGCCCGCAAGATGCCGGTCGG
>JBBQCA010000066.1:0-14333 GCA_038318315.1 Burkholderiales bacterium
CAGAACACCTCACCCCTGGCATTTGCCAGGATGATTCCGACGTTGGGGCGGTAGCCTTCTCTATCCAACATGTCGGACCACCCGATTCCGTTAAGATTGAAAAGATTATAAACACGTCTCGACCGTCCGCGCGGCTATCGCTACGTCCCGCGCTTCGCCGGTAGCGACTCCCTACTCCACGATTCACACGACGAATCCACGCGCCCGCCGCGCGCCTTCGCCGCTGATCTCACGCGACCGACCACACAACCGCCGCATGCACGCCTCACGCTTTTTCATCTCCACCCTCAAGGAAGCTCCCTCGGACGCCGAGATCGTCAGCCACAAGCTGATGCTCAGGGCCGGCCTCATCAAACGCCTCGCGGGCGGCATCTATACCTATATGCCGATGGGCTTGCGCGTGATCCGCAAGGTCGAAGCGATCGTGCGCGACGAAATGAATCGCGCCGGTGCGATCGAGCTGTTGATGCCGGTGGTTCAGCCCGCCGAGCTGTGGCAGGAGTCGGGGCGCTGGGAGAAGTACGGGCCCGAACTGCTGCGCGTCAAGGATAGGCATCAACGCGACTTCATCGTACAGCCCACGTCCGAAGAAGTCATCACCGACATCGCGAGGAAGGAACTCGCCAGCTACAAGCAGTTACCGATCAATTTCTATCACATCCAGACCAAGTTCCGCGACGAGATCCGGCCGCGCTTCGGCGTCATGCGCGGCCGCGAGTTCACGATGAAGGATGCGTATTCGTTCGACCGCGATGTCGCCGGACTCGAGACCAGCTACGAGAAAATGCGCGCGGCCTATTGCGCGATCTTCGAGCGCATGGGTCTGCGCTATCGCGTGGTCGCGGCCGACACCGGATCGATAGGCGGCACGGGCTCGCACGAATTCCATGTGCTCGCCGACTCGGGCGAAGATGCCATCGCCTTCAACCCCCAATCGAGCTACGCGGCCAACGTCGAGCTCGCCGAAGCGAAGGCGCCCGACGCGCGCCAGGCTTCGTCCGAAGAGATGCGCAAGGTGGCAACGCCGGGCAAAGCAAAGTGCGAGCACGTCGCCGAACTGCTGGGCATTCCGCTGGTGCGCACCGTCAAGTCCATCGTTCTCGCGGTCGATGCGAAGAAGGATGAGGCGGCCCCCAAACGCATCTGTCTGCTCCTGCTGCGTGGCGACCACGACCTGAACGAGATCAAGACGAAGAAGCTCGAAGGTCTCGCGGACTTCCGCTTCGCGACCGAGGCCGAGATCGTCGATGCCTTCGGAACCAAGCCCGGCTACCTCGGCCCGATCGGCATGAAGCAGTCCGCGGTGGTGATCGCCGATCGCGCCGTCGCTGCGATGAGCGACTTCGTGATCGGCGCGAACCAAGAGGACTTCCATATCGCCGGCGTGAACTGGGGGCGCGATTTGCCCGAGCCCGTCGTCGCGGACATCCGCAACGTCAAGGCCGGCGACGCCGCGCCCGATGGTCCCGGCGCGCTCGAGATCTGCCGCGGCATCGAAGTCGGCCACATCTTCCAGTTGCGCACCAAGTACTCGGACTCGCTGCGCGCGAGCTTTCTCGACGAGACCGGCAAGCCGCGTCCCTTCGAGATGGGCTGCTACGGCATCGGCATCACGCGCATCGTGGGCGCCGCGATCGAGCAGAACTTCGACGAGCGCGGCATCGTGTGGCCGCGCGCGCTCGCGCCCTTCGAGGTCGTGATCTGTCCGGTGGGCTGGGGCCGCAACGAGGCCGTGCGCGAGGCGGCCAATGCCTTGCACGACGAGCTCGCCAGGGCCGGGGTCGATGTGATCGTCGACGATCGCGATCTCAGGCCGGGCGTGATGTTCGCCGACTGGGAATTGATCGGCGTGCCGCTGCGCATCACCATCGGCGATCGCGGCTTGAAGGACGGCAAGCTCGAGATGCAGGCGCGTCGCGACGGTATCAACTCCGATGTCGCGCTCGCCGACGCGGGACCAGCGGTTCTCGAACGCCTGGCCGCTCTCTAGACGGATCGCATGGTTCGGAAGTTCTATCGCATCGGGCTAGCCACGGCGCTTGCAGCCTGCGTCATCATTCCGCACGCGGCTCGCGCGGGCGCGCAGCAATACGAGCCCCTGACCGCGTCGGTGCGCACCGCGCTGTCGGCCAGCATCGCCGACGAGCGCCCGCCGCGCGCGCACTTCGACGACATCAAGACGCGCCTCGCCTATCTCGAATGGCTGGGCGAAATGTCGGAACGCATGAAGAAGCGCACGCCCGACTACCAGACGCGCCGCGAATTCCTGGAGACCGTGTACTACGAAAGCAAGCGCGCAGGACTCGATCCGGCGTTGATGCTCGGCCTCATTCAGGTCGAGTCGGGCTTCCACAAATTCGCGATCAGTTCGGCCGGCGCGCGCGGCTTCACGCAGGTGATGCCGTTCTGGGCGGGCCTGATCGGCGACGGCGATGCGAAGAAGCTCTTCAACATGCAGGCCAACATCCGCTACGGATGCGTGGTGCTGCGCCACTATCTGGATCGCGAGAACGGCGACCTGTTCCGCGCGCTCGGACGCTACAACGGCAGCCTCGGCCGCGCCGAGTATCCGAATATCGTGCTCGGAGCGTGGAAGCGTTGGGAGTACCAGCCGCAACTCGCGACGCCATCATTGCCCGGCATTGCGAACAGCCATCGTTGATCGGTTCGCCGACTCGGCTAGTCCCACACCGCGCGGATCATCGCGACCCCGTGCGCGCCGGCCTCGATCGCACGCATGAGGTCATCGGTCGTCATGCCGCCGATCGCATAGACCGGGATCGAGGTCTTTTCCGCAATGCTCTTGAAGCGGTTCCACCCGAGGACGTCGGCGCCGACATGTGAAGCGGTCGGCGCGACCGGGCCGAGCACCGCCGCGTCGAAGCCGAGCTCGCCCGCGTGGGCGAGTTCATCTGCGTCGTGGCACGACGCGATACACCAGTCGACATCGGGCCGCGCATCGAGCCGCATCAGGTCGCGCGCGGTCAGATGAACGCCGTCGGCGCGCGACCAAAAGGTGTTCGGATGCGTGCTGTTGACCAGCAGGCGCGCGCCGTGCGACGTACAGCGCGCATGGACTTCGTCGAACAGCGATGCGAACGACGACGCGTCGAGTTCGGATTCGCGCAATTGAAGCATCCTGATCGCACCGCTCGCCAGACGCTGATCGAGGCGCGCGAGAAATTTGGCTGTGCCCATCGCAGCCGCATGCGAGATCGCATAGTGCTCGGGCAGCTGCATCCATCGCTTGACGGGCATCGCGCCCTGCAGCCAGGGATAGCTCGTCAGGCGATCGATGCGTTCCCAGCGAAACGCCTGACCCTCGCGCGAAACCGGATCGCCGTTCCATTCATGGTCACGACCGAAGCTGCGCCAGAAATGCAGGCACACGGTCGCGTGCGGATAGACCACCACGCGCTGCGCCCACGGATGCGCGCCGGTGATATGGACGCCGAGCTCTTCATCGAACTCGCGGACCAGCGCTTCGAAGACCGACTCGCTCGCTTCCAGCTTGCCGCCGGGAAATTCCCAGTAGCCCGACAGCGCCTTGCCCTCGGGTCGTTGCGCGAGCAGGAAGGATCCATCGTCTCTAATCAACACGCCGACCGCGACGTCGATCGGCGCTGTCGATGCATGCGCCGCTGCGCTCACGGGCGCTTCGCGCGCTTGCTGCGGACCGCGGCTTTCGATGATTGGGTCTTCATCTGCGACCGCCCCGCCCAGTCGCGCGCGAACTGATGCGCGACGCGACCCGACCGCGAACCGCGTTCGAGCGCCCAGCGCAAGGCATCGGCCTCGGCCTTCGCGATCTCGGCGTCGCTGCAGCCGAAGTGCCGCATCCATTCATCGACGATCGTGAGGTATTCGTCCTGCCGGAATGGATAGAAGCTGACCCACAGGCCGAAGCGCTCGGACAGCGAGATCTTTTCCTCGACGACGTCGGCCGGATGGATCTCGACGTTGCCGTCGCCCGCATCGATGTGACGGGTCGCGAGGTTGTCCTTCATCTGCTCGGGCATCAGATGGCGGCGATTGCTGGTCGCATAGATCAGCACGTTGTCGGACGGCGCCGCGATCGATCCGTCGAGCGCGACCTTCAAGGCCTTGTAGCTCGACTCGCCTTCCTCGAACGACAGGTCGTCGCAGAAAATGACGAAGCGTTCGAGCCGCGCCCCGACCAGATCGACGATGTCGGGCAGATCGACGAGATCGCTCTTGTCGACCTCGATCAATCGCAGGCCTCGATGCGCATAGGCATTCAGGCAGGCCTTGATCAGGGACGACTTGCCGGTGCCGCGCGCGCCGGTGAGCAGGACGTTGTTGGCAGGTTTGCCCTGCACGAACTGGCGGGTATTGCGTTCGATCAGCTCGCGTTGCCGATCGATGTTCTTGAGGTTCGACAATGCGATCGGCGCGATGTGCGCGACCGGTTCGAGGCGCGCGCGCCCGTCACGTTTCCTCCAGCGGAACGCGGTCGAAGCGGACCAGTCGGTCTCGCGCGACGCGGGAGGAAGCAAGGCTTCGATGCGCGCGACCAGGGCATCGGCACGGTCGAGGAAGCTTTGCAGTTCAGTCGACATGAATCAATGCGCCCATCACGTCCGATACTCCGCATTGATCTTCACGTAGTCGTACGAAAAGTCGCAGGTCCAGACCACCGTCTTCGCATCGCCGCGCGCGAGCTCGACGCGGATCGCGATTTCGTCGGGCTTCATCACGCGCGCGCCGTCTTCCTCGCGATAGGTGGGAGCACGCCGTCCCGCGTCGATCACCTTGACCTCGTCGTTGCCCGCCGAAAGATAGAGATCGACCTTGCTCGTGTCGAGCGCTTCGATTCTTGCGTTGCCGATCGCCATCAACAAGCGGCCCAGATTGGGGTCGGACGCGAACAGCGCGGTCTTGACCAGCGGCGAGTTCGCGATCGAGCGCGCCACGCGCAAGGCCTCGGCTTCGTCGAGTGCGTGCGCGACGGTGATGGTGATGAACTTGGTCGCGCCTTCGCCGTCGCGCGCGATCGCCTGCGCGAGCTGCTGCGCGACTTCGACGATCGCGTCGCGCACGATGCCGTAGTGGTCGAGGTCGATGTCGCTGATCTCCTCGCCCCCGGCCAGCCCGGTCGCGATCAGCACGAAGGAATCGTTGGTGGAGGTGTCGCCGTCGACCGTGACGCGATTGAACGACAGGTCGGCGACTTCCTTGACCATGCGTTGCAGGCTGGACTGCGCGATCCTGGCATCGGTTGCGATGTAGGCGAGCATCGTCGCCATGTCGGGCTGGAGCATGCCCACGCCCTTGGCGATGCCGGTCACCGTGATGGTCTTGTCGGCCAGCTTCACGCTGCGCGACGCGGCCTTGGCGACGGTGTCGGTGGTCATGATGGCCGCCGCGGCGTCGGCCCATCGATCGGCGGCCAGCGATTCGAACGCTTTCGGCATGGCCGCCTCGATCTTCGCGATCGGCAAGGGTTCGAGGATCACGCCGGTCGAGAACGGCAGCACATCGGTGATCGAGCAGCCCACCAGCCGACCGACGGATTCGCACATGCGCAGCGCGCTCGCGATGCCGTCGTCGCCGGTTCCGCAATTGGCATTGCCGGCGTTGACGACCAGCGCGCGGATGCCGGTGCTGCGCGACAGGTGGTCGCGGCACACCTGAACCGGCGCGGCAGCGAAACTGTTCTGCGTGAAGACGCCCGCCACGCGGCTCTCGGGCGCAAGGCGCATCACCATCAGGTCGCGGCGATTCGCTCTCTTGATGCCGGCCTCGGCGAAGCCGAGTTCCACGCCCGGTACGGGCTTGATGTCGACGGGGTTGGGTGGTGCGAGGCGAACGGGCATGGGCACACTCGATGGGACCATCAGCCGATGGGCTGAAAGACGGCGCTGCATTGTAGTCGCACGCCCATGCGACGAATCGACGGATCCGATGTGCGAAGTCCGTATGGCGGACAGCCTCGCCGCATCACCGGTCCGTAGAATGGCCGCTTTCCAGGTTGGAGAGCTTCATGCGGACGTTCTGGCTCGGTGGTGCGCGCGTGCGCGCGTCGGTGTTCTTGTTCAGCACATTGATGTGCGGCCTCGCGGGCCTGGTCCAGGCGCAGACCGCGCAGACCGCGCCGGCCACGGCCCCGGCCGCGATGCACCTGCCGGCCGGCGTGACGCGCGTCACGCAAGTCGAAGGGATCACCGAATACGCGTTACCCAACGGCTTGCACGTACTGACCCTGCCCGACTCATCCAAGCCCACCACCACCGTCAACCTGACGATCAAGGTCGGCTCGCGCATGGAGAATTACGGCGAGACGGGCATGGCGCATCTGCTCGAGCACCTGATGTTCAAGGGCACGCCGCACCATCCGGACCCGAAGAAGGAGATGAGCGATCGCGGTCTGCAATGGAACGGCACGACCTCGGACGATCGCACCAACTACTTCGCGAGCATGGCCGAGAACCCGCAGCATCTGGACTTCTACCTGCACTGGCTGGCCGAAGCGCTGACGCAATCGTTCATCGCCAGGAAGGCGCTCGACTCCGAGATGACGGTGGTGCGCAACGAGATGGAACAGGGCGAGAACGATCCGGGCAACGTGCTCTTCCAGGACGTGCAGGCCGTGGCTTTCCACTGGCACAACTATGCGAAGAGCACGATCGGGGCGCGCGCCGATGTCGAGAACGTGAACATCTCGCACCTGCAGGCCTTCTATCGCAAGTACTACCAGCCCGACAACGCCGTGCTGATCGTCGCCGGCAAGTTCGATGAGGCCAGGACGCTCGCGCTGATCGCATCGACCTTCGGCAAGATCCCCAAACCCACGCGCGTGATCGAGCCCACCTACACGCTCGACCCCGCGCAGGACGGCGAACGCACCGTGACGCTGCGACGCGTGGGCGATACGCCGCTTCTGATCGCGATGTATCACATCCCCGCGGGCCCGGCGCCCGACTTCGCGGCGGCCACGCTCGCCAGCGTGATACTCGGCGGCCCCGAGTTCCGCCTCCACAAGGCGCTGGTCGAGAAGAATCTTGCGGCCGCGGCTTTCGGCGGCACGCGCGCATTGGCCGAACCCGGTTTCGCATTCTTCGGCGCGCAACTGAAGTCCGATCAGGCGATCGATCCCGCGCGCGATGCCATGGACGCGACGGTCGAAGGTATCGCAGGCAATCCTTTCACCGCGGCCGAACTCGAGCGCGCCAAGAACATCTGGCAGCGCGGCTTCACGCAGACCCTGAACGACCCGCAGCGCGTGGGCATCGCCTTGTCCGAATACATCGCGCAAGGCGACTGGCGCCTGGGCTTCGATCGCCGCGATCGCATCAAGGCCGCGACCGTGGCCGACGTCAATCGCGTCGCGAACGAGTATTTCGTGACCAGCAATCGCACGCTGGGCACGTTCATTCCAAGCGCGACGCCGGTGCGCGCGCCGGCGCCGGCCAAGGTCGATGTCGCTGCGGTGATGAAGGACTTCAAGGGTGGCGAAGCGGTCGCGGCCGGCGAAAGCTTCGATGCGTCGCCGGCGAACATCGACAAGCGCACGACCATCGCGACGCTGCCCGGCAAGGCCGGCGTGCGCACCGCGCTGTTGCCCAAGACCACGCGCGGCGGCAAGGTGATCGTGGAGGTCGCGCTGCGGCTCGGTGACGAGAAGACCCTGTTCGGCAAGGACGTGGTCGGCGCGGGTACCGCCAGCATGCTTGCCCGCGGGACCGAACGCCTGACACGCGAACAACTCGCGGCCGCCTTCGAACAGTTGCAGACGACCTGGAACGTGGGCGGAGACGCGCAGGGCGTGACGCTGCATCTGGAGGCGACCAAGGTCAATCTCGCGCCGTCGATCGCACTCGCGATCGAAGTGCTGCGCACGCCGCGCTTCGATGCGGCCGAGTTCGAGCAGATGAAAACCGGATGGATCAGCAGCATCGAGGAGTCGCTCTCCGAGCCCCAGGCTCTCTTGCAGCAGCGCATCGAGCGTCACGGCAATCCTTATCCGAAGGGCGACGTGCGCTATGCGATGACCTTCGACGAAACGCTCGCCGAGCTCAAGGGGCTGAAGCTCGACGATGTGCGCGCTTTTTATCGCGACTTCTATGGCGCATCGAACGCGGTGGTGTCGGTGGTCGGCGATTTCGATCCCAAGGCATTGACGCCTCAGCTCGCGAGCGGCATCGGCGACTGGACCAGCACGACGGCATTCATACGCGTGCCTCAACCGGCGCTCGAACTCGCGCCCGCGCAGTTCAAGATCGAGGTCAAGGACAAACAGAATGCGGTTGCGGAATCCAAGCTCGAATTCCCGTTGCGCGAGTCCGATCGCGAGTATCAGTCGCTGCGCCTGGCCGCACAGATCTTCGGCGGCAGCGGCAGCGGGAGATTGTGGGATCGCGTGCGCGAGAAGGAAGGCCTGTCGTACGGCGTCGGGGCGGGCATCAATGGGGGTCAATTCGACGCGAATTCGAATTGGCTCATGTACGCGATCACTGCGCCTCAGAACGCCGAGAAGGTCAGGGTCGCGTTCGATGACGAGGTGGCGCGCGCGCGGCGCGACGGCTTCACCGCCGACGAGTTGAAGCGCGCCAAGGACGCGATCGCCGCGACAAGCCGGCTCGGACGCGCGCAGGACGCATCGCTCGCGCGCGCGCTGGCGTCGTTCGTGAAGCGCGGCAAGACGCCGCTGTATTTCGCGGAACTCGATGCGATGCGCGCCCAGATCACGCTCGACGAAGTCAATGCCGCGTTCCGCAAATATGTCGTGCCCGAAAAGATGGTGTTCGGCATGGCGGGAGATTTTGCGAACGCGAAGACAGGCGTGGCCAAAGCGCCCGCCGCGAAGTAGCCGGCGCTGTTGTGCGCGCCTCGTAGGTCGATGCCTGATTCGAAGGACGCGGCTTGTCGCGTCGCGTCGCGTCCTTCAAACTTTCGCACCGACAAACGAGAAGGATGATGATGAGTCGATCGATGCGCCACTTGCCTCTTTGGGGGCAAGGCCTTTCCGCTGCGTTCGCCATCGGCATGATGGCCGCTTCGGGGCCCGTCGCCGCCCAGTCTGCCGAAGGCGATCCATCGACATCGCGCGTACCTGCTGCGAGCGACTCGCCCGTGCGATCTTCTCCACCGGTTGCGCGCGATTTCTCCGCCGATGTCGAAGTGCGCAAACGCTACGGCATCGCTGCGCTCGAAATCATCGGCTTCGATGTGCTGGTCAACGTGGTCAACCGTTACGGATCGGGCAGCAGCGATTACGACAGTAATCTATCCACCATCAAGCGCAATCTGCGCAGCAGTTGGGGCGTGGACAGCGATCCGTTTCGCATCAACCAGCTCGGCCATCCGTATCAGGGCTCGATGTATCACGGCTTCGCGCGATCGTCGGGACTCAACTTCTGGGAATCGTCTGCCTACACCTTCGCCGGCAGCGCGGCCTGGGAGATCGCGGGCGAGAAGACGCGTCCGTCGGGAAACGACCAGGTTGCCAGCGGTATCGGCGGGGCGTTTCTCGGCGAAGCGCTGTTTCGCATGGCGAGCCTGGTGCTGGAAAACAAGAGCACGCCGAGCTTCTGGCGCGAAGCGGGTGCGGCCGCGATCTCGCCATCGACGGGCTTCAATCGCCTCGCCTTCGGACAGCGCGACGACACCATCTTCTCGAGCCACGGTGCGGAGTACTACAGCCGCCTGAACGTGGGCTACAGCAGGTCTGCCGAAAACGATGCGGGCTTGTCGGCCACGGCCATCAAGGCCAATGAAGCACAGGCCGAATTCGTCATCGACTATGGCCTGCCCGGCAAGCCCGGTTACGAATACACGCGACCGTTCGATCACTTCAGCTTCCAGGCGACCGCGACGAGCGCGAACACCTTCGAGAACGTGCTCACGCGCGGCTCGCTATTCGCAAGAGGCTACGAGATCGGCCGGAACTATCGCGGCGTGCTCGGCCTATACGGCAGCTACGACTACATCGCACCGCAGACCTTTCGCGTCTCGACTACCGCGTTGTCGCTCGGCACGACCGGGCAGTACCGGGCCTCGGACTCCATCACCTTTCAAGGCTCCGCGTTGCTGGGCGCCGGCTACGCCGCGGTCGGAACGGTGCGCAGCACCGACGAGCGCGACTACCACTACGGCGTGGCCCCGCAGGGCCTGCTCGCATTTCGCATGATCTACGCCAACAAATTCTCGCTCGACCTGACCGGCCGCGAATACTTCGTCAGCCGCGTCGCGGCGGCCGAACGCGGTGGCCACGAGAACATCGCGCGGCTCGATGCGTCGCTGACGATGCGGATCAAGGGTCCGCATGCGGTGTCGATCAAATATATCGGCAACCGGAGGGATGCGTCGTATCCGGATATCGGGAGTCGCAAGCAGACGCGGGCGACGATAGGAATCTATTACACGCTGCTTGGGCACGATCAGTTCGGTGCCGTGAATTGGTAAGAGGGATCTTAGTAGTTGCTTCGCTGAGTCACTTTCTTTCTTCGCCAAGGAAAGTAGCCAAAGAAAGGCGACGCCCGGTGAGGCTGCCCTGCACTTCAGCGACTGCCGGAGCCCGCGGCCGCGCGATTCAAGCGGTCGTTGACCGCGGTCCACCCTGCGGTCAAGGGCGGACGCTCGATCCAGATCTCGCGCGCGCCACTCGCGTCGAAGGATCGCAGGGCCGCATAGAGTTCGTGCGCGTACGTAACCGCATCGGGCGGCGCGACGCGCCATCGCGAGCCGGAGCACGATGCAGGCTTCGCACGGCTCCACACCGCGACGTCGTCGGGCACGCCACGCAAGGCCTCCGCGTCCACCAGCCGTAGCGGCGTCGCCGGCGCGTAATGCGCAGCGAGCGTGCCGGATGCACGCGGCGCGTCGGGGTCGGCGGTGCGTAGCTCGACACCGATCGCATCTTCGATCATCGCCGCGCTCACGTGACCCGGTCTCAGCAACACCGGCCCGATCGTGTCCAGCCGCGAGCAATCGACGATGGTCGATTCGATGCCGACCGGGCAATCGCCACCGTCGAGAATGAGGATCGATGCCGACGCGTCGGCCGCGTCGGCGTCTGTGTATATGTCCGCGCCTGTGTCGGCGAATTCGTCGCGCACATGCGCCGCGCTGGTCGGACTGACATGCCCGAAACGATTGGCCGACGGCGCGGCGATGCCGACAGGCGCGCCGCGATCGCGGCCGCTCCGTCGCAATGCATAGGCGGCGAGCAAGGCCTGCGCGATCGGATGTCCGGGACAGCGAAGGCCGATCGTAGCCTGCCCGCCTGCCGCGGCGTCGCCCACACCCGCGCGACGCGGAAGAATCAGCGTGAGCGGCCCGGGCCAGAAGCGATCGATCAATCGCGCGGCAACCGGCGGGACATCGGCGGCCCATGCCGCAAGGTCGCTGCCCTCGGGCACGTGCACGATCAGCGGGTGATTGCTCGGCCGTCCCTTCGCACGAAAGATCGCGGCAACCGCCTGCGGGTCGCTGGCGTCGGCGCCGAGCCCGTAAACGGTCTCGGTCGGGAATGCGACGAGGCTACCCGCGTCCAGGCGCGCAGCGGCTGACTCGATGGCAAGCCGTGTGGCTGCCTCAATCTTCACCATCGTTCGATGCCGAGCACGTCGGCGATCGCTGTCGCGATGCGCTTCGCGTCTTCCGCTTTCTCCGCGATCACGGTCACGTGGCCCATCTTGCGACCGCGACGCGCTTCGGTCTTTCCGTAGAGATGCAGGTTCGCGCCCGGGTGCGCCAACACCGCGCACCAATCGGGTTCGCGCAATTCATCGGCCACTGCGTCGGCCACTGCGTCGCCGTCTTCGCTCGCGAACCACAGGTCGCCGAGCAGATTGATCATCACCGCGGCGCTGTGGCGCCGCGTCTCGCCCAGCGGCAGACCCGCCGCGATGCGCGCCTGCTGGGCGAACTGGCTCGTCACGCAGGCGTCGATGGTGTAGTGCCCGCTGTTGTGCGGACGTGGCGCGATCTCGTTGACGAACAGGCGCAACGCACCGTTCGCCGCTTTGTCGTCCGCTGGCACGACGAAGAATTCCACGCACAGCACGCCGATGTAATCGAGCGCATGCGCGATGCGCAACGCTGCCGCGACCGCGTCGGCTTCGAGCGACGGCAGCATGGCTGGCGACGGCACGGTGCTGATCGCGAGGATGCCGTCGCGATGCAGGTTCTCCGCCGGTGAATAGATCGCCGTCGCGCCGTCCGATCCGCGCGCCACGATCACCGAGAGTTCGAACATCAGGTCGAGTCTCTTCTCGAGCACCGCGGGCTGGCGGTCGAAGTTCGCGAAGGCCGCGTGCGCGGCATCGCGATCGGCGACGCGCGCCTGTCCCTTGCCGTCGTAGCCGAGGCGACTCGATTTCAGGATGCCGGGAAAGAGATCGTCCCCGGCCGCATCGATATCGGCGGCGCTCTCGATCACCGCATGCGGCGCAACCGCGATCCCGCACGATGCGATGAAGCGCTTCTCGGCGATGCGATCCTGTGCGACCGCGACGCTTTCGGCCGACGGCGTCGTGAAGCAATGCTCCGCCAGAAACGCGAGGCTTTGCGCGGGCACGTTCTCGAATTCGGTCGTGACCGCCGCGCATTGCGAGGCGAGGCTTTCGAGCGCGGGTGCGTCGAGGTAGTCGGCCTCGATGTGCATGTCGGCCACCGAGGCCGCGGGCCCTCCGCGCGCGGGGTCGAGCACCGCCACGCGATAACCGAGGCTTTGCGCGGCCATCGCGAACATGCGTCCGAGCTGGCCGCCCCCGAGGAGACCCAGCCAGCCTCCGGGAGCCACGACGAGACGATCGCTACGCGACATGGCGAGACGCTTTCATCGACGAGAAAGCAGTATCAGAGTTCGAGGCGCGCGTCGCTTGCGGCCTGCGTCTGCGCGGCACGCCATGCCGCGAGCCGGTCGCCGAGGGCGCGATCGTGCGCGGCCATCATCGCGATCGCGAACAGGGCCGCGTTCGCGGCGCCGCCGCTGCCGATCGCGAAGGTCGCCACCGGAATGCCGCGCGGCATCTGCACGATCGAATAGAGCGAGTCCTGACCGTGCAGATAACGCGTGGGCACCGGCACGCCGAGCACCGGCACCATCGTCTTCGCGGCCAGCATGCCGGGCAGGTGCGCAGCGCCGCCTGCGCCCGCGATGATCGCGACGAGGCCGCGCGTCGAGGCGGCCTCCGCATATGCGAACAGCGCATCGGGCATGCGATGCGCCGACAGCACGCGCGCTTCGAACGTCACATCGAACTCGCGCAACAGTTCGGCAGCCGCGCGCATCGTTTCCCAATCGCTCGCGCTGCCCATCACGATGCCGATGCGGGGGTTCGCTGCCGGATGCGGGCGCGCGCCGTCCTTCGTCGCGTTGGGCGAAGACGAGACACCAGGCGGAGTGGATTTGCGCGGCACTTGGGCTGACGATGAAAAAGATCGCGTATTGTAATGGCGAGGACGAGAGCCGCATTGCGCGCGGCCTCGCTCGTGGTCCGAACATGGCCCGCAATCACGACGAACATGGGAATCGCGCGTCGCGCGAAGCAACCACGATGGCTTCCGAACCGCTCGGCGGCAAGACGCCGAACAAGCACATCCGATTGACGTCGCATCCCGGGCAGCAGGGCGCATCGGGCGCGCCGCCGATTCATTGGGGCGCAGCCACCGCGGCCGAACGCGGACCGGTGATCGGATCGACGGCCAATCGCAGCCAGCGCAACGTCATCGGGACCCACTCGGGTTCGTACGGCGTCTATCGCGCGCTCGCGGTCGCGGCGGGCAACCTGATGCGCGGGCATCGCACCGATCTCACCAACACTTCGCCGACCGATCTGATCGGACCGAATCCGCAATGGGGCGACGCCAGCAAGATGGTGGCTATCGACCCGTGGGGCGCATCGGTGGTGGACGTCTTCGCCGACTACATCGCCGCGGGCTACGACATCCGGCCCACCATCGCGGTCACCAAGGCGCATATCGACCTGCCCGAAATCCGCCACGCGATCACGTTCGATCGCCTGGTCCCCGACAACCGCGTGCTGCTCGAGAACGGCTCCGCGGTCGTGACCAAGGCCGCGATCGAACCGGTGTGGTGGCTGCCCGGCGTGGCCGCGCGCTTTGGCGTCTCCGAAGCCGACCTGCGCCGCAGCCTCTTCGAGGAAACCGGCGGCATGTATCCCGAGCTCGTCACGAGAAGCGACATCGAGGTGTTCCTCCCGCCTATCGGCGGGCAGACGCTCTACATCTTCGGTGACCCGCGCGCGCTGGCCGATGCGAACGTCACGCTGACCGCGCGGGTGCACGACGAATGCAATGGCTCGGACGTGTTCGGCTCGGACATCTGCACCTGCCGCCCCTATCTC
>JBBQCA010000067.1:0-14143 GCA_038318315.1 Burkholderiales bacterium
GGCATTGCGGCCGCGCAAAGCGAGGTGCAAAGCGAACTCAAGACCGCGGCAGCGACGAGCAGGAGTATTCGCATGGCGATTCTGCTTTCTTCGATTTGAACGTGCTTCCGATTGTCGCGGGCTTTCTTCGCTGGAGCCGAATGTTTCACCCGTCGATTCGCGCCGTCTCTCGCGTCATCTGGTTGTCGACATTTGCGAGAAAGACGAACGCAGCGTCTGCCTTCTCGAATCGCGATCGGCCGCTTTGGGTCGCGAGCGGATCGTGACCACTGGCCGCTTTCAGATGCTCTTGCCTTCGAGCCGGCGCCGCTTTGGGCCACAGGTCGGCTCGTCGCCCGTCGAGCGCGCGAGCAGCGCGACGATGTCGACCGGCTCCTGCAGCCGCGCCAGCGCGTAGGCGCGGTTCGCGACAACGCTCGGCCACCCGCATCGCGGCGGCCTCGTCCGCTTGCGGCAGGATCAGCACGAATTCTTCACCGCCGAAGCGGGCGAAGAAATCGTGAGGCCGTGTGGCGGCCGTGCTCAATTTCCGCCCCACGCGCTTGAGGCACTCGTCTCCCTGGATGTGACCGTAGCGATCGTTGAACTGCTCGAAATAATCGATGTCGAGCATGATCAACGAAAGCGGCTGCTTGTCGCGCCTCGCATTGGCCCATTCGAGTTCCATGACGGAATCGAACATGCGCCGATTGGCGACGCCCGTGAGCCCGTCCTTGAACGACAGCTCCTCGAGTTCCTTCTGCAGGCGCCCGAGCTCCTGCTCGGTCTTCTTGCGTTCGCCGATATCGAACATGAAGCCGATCAGCGAGTCGACACTGCCGTCGTCGTTGCGCACCACGTGCACCACGTCGCGGATCCAGACATAGCCGCCGTCCTTGGTCAGCGCGCGATAGTCGGCCTCGTGGTCAATCCCGGCCTGGGACTGCGACACGCAAAACTGGAAGACACGATCGCGGTCCTCGGGATGCATGCGATCGACCCAGTCGGCAACGCCGACCCAGCTCGACGGAGACCAGCCGAGCAGGCTCTCGATCTGCGGACCGATGTAGGTGAACGTCGTCGTCGCCCAATCGATCTTCCACGGGATTGCCTTGGTGGATTCCAGCAGCGTCTTGTAGACCGCATGGTCGCTTTCCACTTCCATCCCCTCCACATCTCCGCTCGTGTTCACGACTCGCTTTCGTTATCGAGCGTTGCTGCTCGTCGATTCTCTTTCAACGCGCTGACGCGAGCGCGACGCGCGTCGCCGGCGCATAGGGACTTGCATCCTCGCGCGCAGCGGCGTCGACCTGCTCGGCCAGTTCCGCTTCGTCTCCCGGATCGCTCTGGAACGCGAGCTCGAGCGGCTCATCACCGTTCGACAGGCGCTGACGCCGAACGAACTTCGCCAGCGGATCGTCGCGGTCGAGCGCCATCTCGGCCACGTGCGCGGGATCGAAGGCGAAGAGACGAAACACGCGTTCGAGCTTCACCACCGATGCATCGGCCGCGAACAACCACAGGTCGCCGCTCTTGAAGCGCGTGGGGCCTGCGGGCACGACCTGTCGTGTGCGGATCACGAGGCCGTCCTGCTCGAGGGTCTCGAGGATGGTGTCGGTCGATTCGTAGTCGAGGCGCGCGGCCTGGCGGATCGCATAGGCATTCATGCCCGGCAGGCGTCCGGGATGATCGGTCTGTCGCGCGCGATAGAGCACGCGCAGCACGCGCAGCGCATCGCCGTACAGGTCGCCGGGCGCCTGTCCGCGATTCCAGTTGCGGCCGTAGATGGCGGGCAGGCTGGCCGCGATCAGCGCGCCACCCAGCGTGATGACCCAGATGTAATAGATCCACAACAGCAACAACGGCACCGCGGCAAGCGCGCCGTAGATCATCTTGTAGGTCGGGAAGTGCGTGATGTAGAGCGCGAAGCCGCGCTTGGCGCCCTCGAACGCAAGCGCCGCGAAGAATGCGCCGACCATGGCGTCGCGCCACTCGACGCGGCGATTGGGCACATACACATACAGCGCCGAATACGCGGCGGTGAACAGGATCAGCGGCGCGATGTCGAGCACGGCCGCGACTAGCGGCGGCGGCGCGGTGACGAAGCCCGCCGATGCCGACGCGAGATACGACGTCAACGTGAGCGAAATGCCGAGCACGATCGGCCCCACCGACAGGATCGCCCAATAGGTGATCAGGCGTTGCGCCAACGGCCGCGGGCGATGCACCCCCCAGATGGTGTTGAGCGCACCGTCGATGGTGAGCATCGTCATCAGCGACGTGACCGCGAACGACAGCACCGACACGACCGTGAGCGAACTCGCGTTCTGCGAGAACTGGTCGAGGTACTTGAAGATCGAACTCGAGATCGCCTCGGGCATGAGGCGCGATTCGAGGAAGGTATGCAAGGCCACGCGCATGCGGTCGAACACCGGCAGCGCCGTCATCACGCCGAACACGGTCGTCAGCAGCGGCACGATCGACAGCACGGTCGTGAACGTCAGGCTCGACGCGACCTGAAGCACCTTCTCCTGATCGGCGCGCCGCACCGCGAAGCGCGCGATGTCGCGAATCGTGTGCCAGCCTTGCTTGGCGATGCGGCGGAGCAGGACGACGGGACGTGAGGTCATCGATGAATCGCGATGGAGGTGGGCGACGAAGCTACTTGACGCTGGTGAGCGCAGGAGCGTGCGAAGGTACATGCAAACGCGCGTGATGCGGCGAGCGGCAGGAGTCGCTCCCTATAATAGTCGGGCCGCAACCCTGATTGGTTCCTTCCCTCGATGCTCGACCTGCTCGTCCTCTATTACAGCCGCAACGGCGCGACGCGCAAGCTTGCCGACGCGATCGCGGAAGGCATCGACGGTGTTGGCGGAACCCACGCGCGCCTGCGCACCGTCCCCGCGGTCTCGACGGTGGCCGAAGCGACCGCGCCCGACATTCCCGCGACGGGGCCACCCTACGTCGAATTGCGCGACCTGGAAGAATGCGCGGGACTCGCGCTGGGATCGCCGACCCGGTTCGGCAACATGGCCGCGCCGCTCAAATATTTTCTCGACGGCACCGGTGCGCTGTGGATTTCCGGCGCGCTCGCGGGCAAGCCCGCATGCGTCTTCACGTCGACCAGCAGCATGCACGGCGGACAGGAGACGACGCTGATGTCGATGATGATGCCGCTGCTTCATCACGGCATGCTGATCGTCGGCATTCCCTATACCGAGCCCGACCTGATGGCCACGCAATCGGGCGGCACGCCCTATGGAGCGAGCCACGTTGCAGGCAGCGATGCGCAGGCGCCGATCAGCGCGGCCGAACGGCGGCTCGCAATCGCGCTGGGCAAACGCCTCGCGGTGACCGCGCTGCGCCTGGCACGCGGTGCCGGATGAACTCGCGCATGAACCGTCGTCGTCCGTCCATGAGCGCATGAGCGAGCAGGTCGATTGCGTCGTGATCGGCGCGGGCGTGGTCGGCCTTGCGATCGCGCGCGCGCTCGCGATCGCCGGGCGCGAAGTCGTGATCGTCGAATCCGAAAATGCGATCGGCACCGGCATCAGTTCGCGCAACAGCGAAGTGATCCACGCCGGCATCCACTACCCACCCGGATCGCTGAAGGCGCGGCTTTGTGTTCGCGGCAAGGCCTTGATGTACGCGTTCTGCGCCGAACGCCATGTCCCGCATAGCCGCATCGGCAAGCTGGTCGTCGCCACCGATGACGCGCAACGCGGCGCGCTCGATCACGTGCTCGAGAATGCGCGCGCCTCGGGCGTCGACGACCTCGAAGCGCTGGATGCGTCGCAGGCCGCGACGCTCGAGCCCGCGATCCGCTGTGTCGCCGCGCTCTGGTGCCCGAGCACCGGCATCGTCGACAGCCACGCGCTGATGCTCGCCTTGCTCGCGGATGCCGAGGCGCACGGCGCGACGCTGGCGTTGTCGAGCCGCGTCGTGGGTGGCGCGGTCACAAGCGACGGCATCGCGCTGCGCGTCGCGAGCGACGACACGTTCGCCCTCGAAGCGCGGCTGGTCGTCAATTGCGCGAGCCTCGGCGCCACGCGCGTTGCCCGTGCAATCGACGGCATGCCGGCTGCCAGCATCCCCACGATTCACTACGCCAAGGGCAACTACTTTTCTCTCACCGGGCGCTCGCCGTTCAGGCATCTGATCTACCCGCTGCCCGAAGCCAGCGGCCTGGGCGTGCACGTCACGCCCGATCTCGGCGGCCAGGCGAAGTTCGGTCCAGACGTCGAATGGCTGGCACCCGATGCGCCGTTCGATTTCAATGTCGATCCCGGGCGCGTCGACCTGTTCGTCGATGTGATCCGGCGCTACTGGCCGGCGCTTCCCGACGATGCTCTCGCGCCCGCGTATGCGGGCATACGTCCGAAACTTTCGGGGCCTGGCGAAGCGGCCGCCGACTTCGTGATCGCAGGGCCGCACGATCACGGTGTGGCCGGCCTCGTCAACCTCTTCGGCATCGATTCGCCCGGACTCACGTCGTCGCTCGCGATCGCCGAGCATGTGGCGTCGCTGGTCGATGCGGCGCCTCGTCAGTTCGAACGATGACGACGCGCAGCGATCCGTGCATGCTGACGCGATGAATCCGCGCATCCTTCCACGAGTCGTTCCGCGAGTCGTTCAACACGTTGCCGTGGCGTGCCTGGTCGCGCTGATGCTGTTGTCGATCGCGATCGCGTGGCTTGCAGGCCCCGGCATGTGGTCGGGGACGGCTCTGGCGGCCGTCAAGGTCCTCCTGCTGGTTGTCATGCTCTTGCACATCCGGCGTGCCGATGTGTATGCGATGCAATGGTCGTCGATGCTGATCCTGCTGTTCGTTGCCGAAGGCGTGGTGCGCGCGATGAGCGATCCACAGCCGTCGGCTGCGCTGGGTGGTATCGAGGCCTTCGTTTCCGGAATCTTCTTCTTCACCATGCTCGCTTGCCTGCGACCGCTGAAGAAGGCATCGCGCGAGTCGAAACGATGAACCAGGCAGAACGCATCTCCGCCCTCGCCACCATCGTCGGCACGGCGCATGTGCTGATCGACGAAGCCGACACGGCGCGCTACCTCACCGATTGGCGCAAGCGCTACGTCGGTCGCGCACTCGCGGTCGCGCGGCCCGCGAACGTCGAAGAGGTCGCACGCGTCGTGGGCTTCTGCAATCGGGAACGCATCGCGATCGTCCCGCAAGGCGGCAACACCGGCCTCGTCGGCGGCGCCACGCCCGACGACAGCGGCCATGCGATCGTGCTCTCGACCGCCCGCATGAAGGCGGTCCGCCTGGTCGATCCCGTCAACGACACGATCGCTGTCGAGGCCGGCTGCACACTCGCCGATGTGCAGAACGCGGCGCTCGCGCTCGATCGTCTGTTCCCGCTCAGCCTCGCGTCCGAAGGCACTTGCACGATCGGCGGGAACCTCTCGACCAACGCCGGCGGGACCAGCGTCCTTCGCTATGGCAACGCGCGCGAGTTGTGCCTGGGTGTCGAGGCGGTGCTTGCGAATGGCGACGTGGTGTCACATCTCTCGGGTCTGCGCAAGGACAACACCGGCTATCACTGGAGCGATCTGCTGATCGGCGCCGAGGGCACGCTCGGCATCATCACCGCGGCGACGATGAAACTCTTCGCGCTGCCGCGCGCGCGCGTGACTGCATGGGTGGCGCTCGCCACGCCGCGCGATGCGGTGCGCCTGCTTGCTGTCGCCCAGCAGCGATGCGGATCCACGCTCACCGCCTTCGAGCTCGTGTCCGACTACGCGCTCGCGCTCGTCGAGAAACATTTCCCGTCGCAGCATTCCCCGTTCGCCGATCGACATCCGCAGGCCGTACTGATCGAAGCATCGGACCACGAGAGCGAAGCGCACGCGCGCGAGATGCTCGAAGGTCTGCTTGCGCACGCGGTGGAGAGCGGCATTGTCATCGACGCGGCCGTCGCCGAGAACCTCGCGCAGTCGAAAGCCCTGTGGGCGCTGCGCGAAAACATTTCCGAAGCGCAGGCCGCCGAAGGCAGGAACATCAAGCACGACATCTCGCTGCCGATCTCGCGCATCGCCGATTTCATCGAGCACACCGATGCCGCGCTTGCACGCGCGTTTGCCGCGATTCGCATGGTGACGTTCGGGCATGTGGGCGACGGCAACCTGCACTACAACGTCTCGCCGCCCGGCGGCGTCGTCGATGCGGATTTTCTCGCGCAGCAGCCCGCCATCAATCGGCTCGTGCACGACGCCGTCGTCGCGCACGGCGGCTCGATCAGCGCGGAGCACGGCATCGGGCAATTGAAGCGCGACGACCTCGCGCACTACAAGAGCGCAAGCGAGTTGGCGTTGATGCGGGCGATCAAGGCGGCGCTCGACCCGTACGGGATCATGAATCCCGGCAAGGTGCTTTGAGCGCCGCCGCACGCGAGGAGAGTTCGATGACGAAGTCGCCTAACGCCATGAAGCTGGCCTTCGCGATCACCGCGTCGTGCGCGGTCGGCTGCGCGTGGTCGGCCGCCTATCGCTGCGAAGCCGACGGCAAGACCGTCTACAGCGACAAGCCGTGCAACGCGGGCCGGCAATCGGAAGTCGCCATCGACGCATCCGGCCCGAGCGCCGCAGATCGCGCGGCCGCTGCCGCGCGCCTGCGCAGCGACAAGGCCGCGGCAGACGCGATGCAACGCGATCGCGAGAAACGCGAACGCGCAGAGCGTGTCCCAGTGCGCGCGGTTTCCGATCGCAGCAAGGAGGTTGGCTCGTGCAGGAAGCTCGCCGTTCGCGCCAGGCGCGCGCACGAGGACTACGATGCCGCGGCTCTGCGCGAGCAACCGAAAAAGCGAACGCGCATGCTGCGCGCCGACGAAGACTACGCGACGCTCTGCAAGAAGCGCTGAGTACGCTAGGCACGCAGCAGCGCCGCCTGCGGCACGTCGCGTATCGGCGTCGCTGGCCGCTCGACGGCTTCGAGCGCCTTCCACAGCAACGACACGTCGGCATCGCGCAACAGATCCGCGTCGCTCAACATGCGCCGCCACGTTCGCGCCGCGGGCTGCGCGTGATAGAGGCCCAGCATGTGGCGCACGATCGCGCGCAAGGGCACGCCATTGGCCAACTGCGCCTCGGCGTACCTCGCCATCGCCGCGACCACGTCGGCGCGTTTGTGAGGCTGCCGCACCGACTCGAGGTCGGACGATGCACGGCCATCGGGTCGATCGAGCATCGCGAGCAACCACGGATCGTGATACGCGGCGCGCCCGATCATCGCGCCATCGAAGCGATCGAGGGCTTCGCCGATCGCCGCGGGATCGGCGAGGCCACCGTTGACGACGAAGCACAGCGACGGAAAGTCGCGCTTGAGGGTCGCGACGATCTCGTAGCGCAGCGGCGGCACTTCGCGATTCTCTTTCGGCGAGAGACCCTTGAGCCACGCGTTGCGCGCATGCACGATGAAGACCTCGCAACCCGCACCCGCCACCGTGCCCACGAAGTCGCGCACGAAGCCGTAGTCCTCGTTGCGATCGAGCCCGATGCGATGCTTGACCGTCACCGGCACATCGACCGCAGCTATCATCGCCTTCACGCCATCGGCAACCAGCGCGGGCTCGGCCATCAGGCAGGCGCCGAACGCGCCGTTCTGGACGCGTTCCGACGGACAGCCGCAATTCAGGTTGATCTCGTCGTAGCCCCATTGTTCGCCCAGCCGCGCACACTGCGCGAGCGCATCGGGATCGCTGCCGCCCAGTTGCAGCGCGACCGGATGCTCGGCCGGGTCGAAATCGAGATGCCGTGGGACATCGCCATGCAACAGCGCGCCGGTCGTGACCATCTCGGTATAGAGCCGCGCCTCGCGCGACAGTTGGCGATGGAAGTAGCGGCAATGACGGTCGGTCCAGTCCATCATCGGGGCGACGCAGAGACGATGTTCGTTGTAAATCAATTTATTGTCCAAGGTCCATAGAAGGCGTCGCGTGCACGCTCGTGTGCGGTCACCGCGGTCCCGCGCATGCAGCATCGCCAAGCTGGAGAGTGGCCACGTCGTCGATTCAGCGCTCGACTTTCCAGTCTCCGTTGACGACCTTCATGATCACGCCGGTGTCGGGGCGAAAGCCCCAATGATCGGTCGGGCTCTAGTCGAGTACGCCGTGCGTGACGACGAAGCCCTTGCCGTTCTCCAGCGCTTCCTTCAACGCAGCCCGGAACTCGGGCGTTCCCGGCTTCCCCTTATTCAGCGCAACCGGCACGACCTGTTCGAGCAACAGGTATCCGTCGTAGCTGTGCGCCGCGAACTGATTGCGCGAACCGGCGCCGTAGAGCTTCTCATAGGCATCGACGAACTTCACGCCGATGGCTTTGGAGGCATGGCTGTCGGGAAGTTGCTCGGCTACGACCACCGGGCCGGCGGTGACGAAGGTGCCTTCGACGGCCTTGCCGCCGATGCGCATCAGATCGCGCGTCGCCGCCGCATGGGTCTGGTAGTACTTGCCTTTGAAGCCGCGTTCGACCAGGCCCATCTCGGGCATCGCCGCGCCGCTTCCCGAGGCGACGATCACCACCGCATCCGGATTGGCGCCGACGATCTTGAGCGACTGACCGGTCACGCTCGTGTCGGTGCGCGTGAATCGCTCGGTCGCCACGAGCTTGATGCCGGCCTTCTCGAGTCGGGGCGTGAGTTCCTGCAGCCAGCCTTGGCCGTAGGCGTCGGTATAGCCGATGAAGCCGACGCTTTTCACGCCGTGCTTCTGCATGGGGCGACCATCGCGTTGGCCATCACGCCGTTGCTTTGAGGCAGGCGGAACGTCCATGTGTCCTTGCCAGGGGGAAGCTGAATTGGCGAGAGCGAGAGTTGCGGCGTCTTCGTTTCCATCGCCACGTCGGCCATCGGAATCGCGACCGGCGTCGCGACCGAGCCCATCAGCAGATCGACCTTGTCTTCCGAGACCAGGCGGCGCGCGTTCTGCACACCACGAGTGGGATCGGTCGCATCATCGAGGATGATCATGTTGACCTTCTCGCCGGAGATCGTCGCCGGCCACATCTTCAGGCCGTTCTGCATCGGAATGCCCAAGCCGGATGCCGGCCCGGTAAGCGGCAGGCTCACGCCGATCGTGATATCGGCAAGCGCTGCGTGCGAGGCGAGGGCCGCCGCCGTCGCGACCAGTACAGATGCAATCGTCTTCGTCATCGATGTTCTCTCAGAATGTTGTCGTGTGGATCAGCTACAGAGGGTCTTGATGTCTTCGGGAATCGGGATCGCCTTGATGCGATCGGGATCGGCGGGATCGCGAATCACGAAGGCGCGTGTTTCGGTGCCCTCGCAGATCAGGTCGTCGCCACGTTTGATGACGTGACGATGGCGAAAGGTCTTGGCAGCCCACGCCTCGACCGAGGTGTGCACCTCGATCGTCTCGCCGTAGGTGACCGGCATGAGGAAGCGCGTGTGGATTTCGAGCAGCGGCGTGCCGACGATGCCGCGTTTCTTGGCGAGTTCGCGCCACGGCGGAATGCCTTGGGCCATGAAGAACGCGAGCGACGCCTCGTCCATCCAGCGCTGGAAGTTGGGATAGAAGACGATGCCCGCCGGGTCGCAGTCGCCGAAGTGCACGTCGACACGATGGATGTGACTCTTGCTCATTGGGCCTCCGTGTTCTCGATCAGCAGTGCGATACCCTGACCGCCACCGATGCATGCGATCTCGAAGCCGAGGTCGAGTCCTGCGGCATTGCATAGAGCGCATCGACCTCCGCGGTTCTGCGGCCGAGCACGCTGCGCTGGTTGACGTATCCCTTGTCGGTGATCTCGCCGTGGGCCGCGCTCGGACTGTCGTGCAACAGCAGGGCGCGAGTTGGTGTGTGGGACGAACCGGCACGCGCGTTTCCTAGCGCCCGCAGCGCCTGGCGGACGTGCTCGACGATAGCGCCCTGCGGCAGGGACCGGCTGGCCTCGGTGAGGAAGACGAGAACGCCGATCTCGTTGCGGTCGCGCCCCGTGACGACTACGTCCTGCGCGTGCGGCGCGAGGGCCGAGACCACCTGTACGCGCAGTATCCCGACCGATACCCACGTTCCGCTGGTGAGCTTGAAATCCTCGACGACCCGACCGTCGAAGACCACGCCTTGCGAGGGATCGTCCTGGTCCTTGAGACAGCCCGCATCGCCGATGCGGTAATAGCCCTCTTCGTCGAACGCCGCGAGGGTGGCCTCTCGATCGTTCCGATATCCGGGGAAGACGAGATCGCCGCGTACCCGCATTTCCAGTTTCTCGCCGTTAGGCACGAACTTGAGGCTGGCTCCCGGCATCGGCAGGCCGATCACGCCGGGGCCGTCGAGACGCCAGTTCGCGAACGTGACAGCAGGCGAAGTCTCGGTCGCGCCCCATGAAGTGGTGAGCCAGATCGGATCGTCGCGCACGTTGGCCGCGACTGCCTCGAGCCTGCGCCACGTCGATTCGGGCATGCCCGCGGCCGCGTAGAACAGCATGCGCAGGCGTTCGAAGAAATGCCGCGCGAGTGCGGCATCCGATTCGAGTGCCGGCAGCAGCATCTCGTAACCGCGCGGCACGTTGAAGTACACCGTGGGCTGGATCTCGCGCAGATGCGCGATGGTGCGGTCGATCGCGCCCGGCACGGGACGTCCATCGTCGATGTACATCGTCCCGCCGGTCCGCAGCACCATGTTGACGTTGTGATTCGCGCCGAAGGTGTGACTCCACGGCAGCCAGTCCAGCAACACCGGCTTCTCGTCATCGAGGAACCGCAGCGTCTGCGCCAGCATCTGCTGGTTCGCGCACATCATGCGGTGCGTGTTGATCACGACCTTGGGATGCCCGGTCGAGCCCGATGTCAGCAAGTACTTGGCATGCGTATCCGGCGCGATGCGAGCGAAGGCTTCCATTACCGCTGCAGTCTCGGTCGTGTCGGCGAGATCCGCGAATTCGAGAGCGCCGGGATGATCGCCCGCGCCTTCGCTGACAACGAAGGCGACATCGAAGCGCAAACCCCTCAACGCGAGTCCGTAGGTTTCTGCATGCGACGCATAGACGAGCCCGGGATCGAGCGCTTCGAGAATGCGGTGGATCCGGCTGAAATCATTTTGTGCCAGCCGGCAGTAGGCGCTCGATACCGTGCAGACCGCGCGGCCGATGTGCATGCCGGCCAGCAGCAGTACGAGGTGGTCGAGCGCATTGTCCGACAGGACCACGATCGGCTTGCCTTGCGGCAGTCGCAGGTCGAGAAGGCCTTGGGCGACACGACCCACGCGAGCCCGCAAGGCGGCCCAGGGCAACGGCCGCCACCCGCCTCGTGAATCGGGCTCCGCAAAGGCCAACGCATCCCGTGTCCGCGCGCTCCAGTGTTCCAGCCATTCACCGATGCATCGCGCGTAAGGGCGCAGCGCTTGCGTCGATCGCAGCTCGAAGGCTCCGCCGCCCAGTGAAGTTCTGGCCGTCTCGCGCGGCGCGAGCATCCGGGGATTGGCGAAGAAATCGTGCTGCATCTGCATCTCACTTGATTGGCATTGAACTCGACGTACCGGTTCACGAGTGCGTGGTCAGCACGCGCTTTGTGAGTCACCATCGATCGGAATCATCTGACCGGAAATCGAGCGCCCGGCTTTCGAGGCGAAGAATACGGCGAGCGCGGCAATATCCGAGGGGTCGACGAAGCGCTTGTCGACTGGTTTGCCAACGCGCTGGACTCTTCTTGCGCCGCCGTGCGACCGCTCTTTGAAGCACGGCCCTCGAAGACCTGCTGCAGGCGCGGACCTGCCACCAAGGTCTTTGTGAAACCGATGAGCCCCCACTTCGTCGTGGAGTAGGGAGGTGCCGGTCAGGTTCACGCGCAGCATCGCCTCCCACGCTTCAGGGTCCATGTCTTCGACGCTGGCGGCCGGCCCGGCGATCCCGGCGTTGTTCACCAGCACGTCGAGCCCGCCGAGCGCGGCCGTAGCTTCGACCATCATGCGTTGCACCGAGCCGCGGTCAGCGATATCGCAGACCGTGGTGCCGATACCGGGCAGCAACGCCTTCAGGTCGCGCAGGCCCGCCTCGTCGATATCGCAGCCGTGCACCTTCGCTCCGGCCTCTGCGAATGCCTTCGCGATTGAGAGGCCGATGCCGCCAGCGCCGGCCGTAATCAAGGCGCGCTTGCCGTCGAGAGTTGCCATGCAGCCTCCTGAAGGTCGCGTTCGGGTGAATCAGGCGCAGGCCGTGCGAATGAAGTCGGGCACAGGGATCTTTGCGAGGAGACGAACATGACTCGACAACTCCAGATGCACACCGCATCGTTGTCGCTCGAAGAACTTCTTGGTCAATCGACATGGTTCGGGCAGCTCGACGAGCCTGCGCGCCGCCGCGTTCGTCAGGACGCGTCCTCGCGCGCCGTAGCGCAAGGCGAATCGCTTGGGCACCACGGCGAGATTCAGCATGCCTGGTTCGGCATGCTCGAAGGCTTGATCAAGTGGTCCATTACGGCGTATGACGGGCATACCGTGACGCTCGGCGGGCAATCGGTGGGTAGTTGGTTCGGTGATGGTACGGCGGTAGTCGTTTGCCTTGTCAAAGAGCCCAAGCTCCTTGATGCATCTCTCGAATGGAGAATTGATTCATGAGCAAGCCCAACATCGTGATCGGCGCGAACGCCTTCCAGGGCGCCTTGCCGTATACGCCCAGGCTGCTTCAGGCGATGGTGG
This sequence comes from Burkholderiales bacterium, assembly GCA_038318315.1. Classification (GTDB taxonomy): domain Bacteria; phylum Pseudomonadota; class Gammaproteobacteria; order Burkholderiales; family Burkholderiaceae_D; genus CAHJXF01. Next base: position 12,639 of record JBBQCA010000067.1, read on the forward strand.
ACCACCTGCCGCACAACACCGTGTTCAACGTCAGCTCGATCGGCGCGGCGCAGTTGCCAGCCGCGATGAATTCGCTCCTGCTGGGCGGTCATGTGCGCGTCGGGCTCGAAGACAATCTGTATTACGAGCAAGGCCAGCTTGCGACCAACGTGCAGCTCATCGAGCGGCTTGTCCGCCTGGTCCGCGAGATGGGCTACGAGCCAGCCACCCCGACCGAAGCACGGGAAATCATCGGCCTGCGCCCGTTGAGCGAAGCCGGCGTCGGTCGCTCCTTCGTCGACGAGCGGGAAAAGGAAACACTGTGAATCGAGCATCTGCTTCCCTTCCCGTTCTCGTCGCCGGCGGTGGGATCGGCGGTCTGGCCGCAGCGCTCGCGCTGACCCGCCAGGGCTTTTCGGTAAAAGTGATCGAGCAGGCATCCTCGCTCGGTGAGATCGGCGCAGGAGTCCAATTCGGGCCCAACGCGTTTGCCGCTCTCGAGGCGCTCGGAATCGGCGAGAAGGCACGCAGCCGCGCCGTGTACATCGATGAAATGGTGATGCACGACGCACTGGACGAAACCCTGGTTTGGCCGCATCTCGACGGGCGAGTCGTTCCGCAAGCGCTTCGCCAATCCGTACGCCGTGATTCATCGCACCGACGTCCACATGTCGCTGCTCGAAGGTGCGCAGGAAACCGGCCGCGTGGAGGTACTGACCTCGACCACGGTTCAGCGCGTCGAGCAGAGGGGCGGCAGCGTCATCGTGCATGACGATCAGGGCGGCACCCATCAAGGTCTGGCGGTCATCGGCGCGGACGGCGTGAAGTCGGCCGTTCGTCGCCAGTATGTCGGCGACGACGCACGCGTATCGGGCCACGTGGTCTACCGCGCCGTGGTCGACCAGAAGGAGTTCCCGGCCAATCTGCAATGGAACGCGGCAAGCATCTGGGTCGGCCCGAACTGCCATCTGGTGCACTACCCGCTGCGCGGCGGCGAGCAGTACAACGTGGTGGTCACCTTCCACAGTCGCGAAAAAGAAGAGTGGAGCGTGCGAGAGGGCAGCCGCGACGAGGTGCTGAGCTACTTCGAAGGGATCTGCGCGAAGGCACGCCAGCTCATCGACCTTCCCAAGGACTGGAAGCGCTGGGCCACGGCCGACCGCGAGCCGATCGGGCAATGGGCCTTTGGACGTGTGACGCTGCTGGGCGACGCCGCGCATCCGACGCTGCAGTACCTCGCGCAAGGCGCCTGCATGGCGATGGAAGACGGCGTCACACTGGGCGAGGCACTACGCGTAACGCACAACGACTTGACCAAGGCATTTGATTTATACCAACGCTCACGCATCGCGCGGACGGCCCGTGTCGTGTTGTCGGCGCGCGAGATGGGCCGCATCTTTCACGCCAAGGGGGTGGAGAGACTCGTGCGCAATCAAATGTGGAAGGGCCGCTCGGCAGAGCGCTTCTACGATGCGATGGAGTGGCTGTACAGCTGGCGCGTCGAGAACTGTCTGGACGCTTGACCG
>JBBQCA010000068.1:0-14013 GCA_038318315.1 Burkholderiales bacterium
CGTCGAAGCGCTCGACTTGAAGGAAGGCGAAGACATCGAGGTCCAGGTTGCCGGACCCCGTTCGCTGCACATCGAAAAAAAGCCCGGCCACAAGGCGCTGTTGGCGCGTTTGCGCAAATATCGCGGCCGCCTGCCTGCGGGGTTCAAGTGGGATCGTCTCGAAGCCAACGAATGAGCGGGCAGCGACTCGCGTTCGTCGATACGAATGTCCTGCTGTATCTGCTTTCTGCAGACGAAGCCAAGGCCGATCGCGCCGAGAAACTGATGGCATCGAATGCGACCATTTCCGTCCAGGTCCTCTCCGAATTTACTGCTGTTGCGCGACGCAAGCTGAAATTGAGCTGGAAGGAGATCGATGAAATTCTCGCGACGGTCCGCGAGCTTTGCAGCGTCGAACCATTGACGGTCGAAACCTACGATCGCGCACGCGCGCTTGCCGAGCGATACCAATGGGAGTGGTACGACGCGCTGATTGCGGCCAGCGCCTCGCTGGCCGGTTGCACGGCGCTCTATTCCGAAGATTTTCAACATGGCTTCGCGATCGACAAGAAGCTCAAGATCGTCAATCCTTTTGTTTGATGTCATTCATCCAGCCTGACGACGCGCGTATCCAGCGCGTTCAAACGCCTGACCAGCAACCGATAGACATCGTGATCGAAGAGCCGGGATGTGGTGGCCAGTTGCCGTGCTTCGATATCACTCGATGCCATCCCGAGATAGGCCCAGCCATTGACGACATGCAGACGATTGCCTTCGCAAAACGCGATCGCGCCGGGAAAAGGCCAGGGCGCGAGCGCGAGTGAAGCCAGCGCGGCCTGCAGGCGTTCGGTGTGCTCGGCGATGGTCTCGAGACCGATGCAGGCGCCGCGGCAACGCCTGACCTGATGCGCGAAGCAGGGCTTGCCGGGATGGGCCTTCTCGAGCTTGAGCAATGCTGGGCACAGCCCGTGCGCATCGGCGATGGCGCCCAGCGTGACCGTTGCCTGACGCGGCGTGACGAAGGGACCGTACAGGTCGCGGTCCTGCGCGAAGAAGAGGTCGTCGGGCCGCGCGATCGCGAGGCGCCAGCCGCCGTGTCGTGATGCATGAGCGCGATCGACCACGAGCCGCCACGCGCACACGTCCTCGCTCTTGCGCAATTGACGGTTGTAGGCCGGCATGCGCGCCTTCACGAGCGTGGCCTCGGTCAGCAACGCGCCCAGATCCTGTTGCGTGCCACCGCCGGTTTCGATCCACTCGATGCGCGTCATCTGCTGGGAGATTTCCATCTCGCGCGCCGACAGGTGGTCGCCCGAGAAATGCGCCATCACGCGCTGACGCAGGTTCTTCGCCTTGCCGATGTAGAGGGGACTCGGCTCCTCGGCACGATGGTTCGCGCGAGGTTGGCCTTGTTCGTTCGCGGCCTTTCCACCGTCGTCGCCATGAAACAGATAGACGCCCGCGGTCTTGGGCAAGGTGTCGAGCACGTCGGGGTCGAGATGTCGCGGCAGGCTGGGTCGCGCCGTGAGTTGATCGATGGCGACCGCGATCTGCTCGGGCGGCAGGGCGCTGTGGATCTTCTGCCAGAACTGCCAGAGCAGGCGCGCGTCGCCGATCGCGCGATGACGCATCTCGACGATCAGCCGATGGCGTTCGATCAGCGTGTCGAGGTTGTGGCGAGAATAGCCGGGATAGAGCCTCCTCGACAGGCGCACGGTGCACAGCACCGGCGGCCTGAACGGATGGCCCGTGCGGCGAAACGCGTTCTTCAGGAAGCCGTGATCGAAGCGCGCGTTGTGCGCGATGAAGAGCCGGCCGTCGAGGCGCGCCAGGATATCGTCGGCCAAATCTTCGAAGCACGGCGCATCGGCCACCATCGCGTTGGTGATGCCGGTCAAGGTTTCGATGAAGGGCGGGATGGGCGCCTGGGGATTGACCAGGCTCGCCCATTCGCGCACCGGTTGCTGGGGATCGTCGAAATCGACTTCGATGATCCCGACCTCGGTGATGCGATCCTCGGTCGGCGAACCACTGGTGGTTTCGAGGTCGACGAAGGCCAAGCGCATATTGAAAGTGAATGCTATTGAAATGATCTAAGACATTGAGCAAAAGACTTTTGTTCTGGCGGAAATGGACCGTCAACCGAACAATCCCTGGAGGTACCACAAGGCCTTGCCGGTCGCCGGCAGTCGCTCGCGATAGACCCACAGCAGGCGGCCCGCCGCGTTCTCGGCGATGAAGTAGTCGCGCGTGATCGGCGCATCGTCCCACCAGCCGGTCTCGATGCGCTCGGGTCCGGCGAGCAGATCGAGCGACGAGTCGAGCACCGGACGATGGGCGCGCACGGCCAGCATGCGCGGCTCGGACAACAGCCACGACGGGCGCGGCCCGACCGTGCAGGACGCGGCCATCGGCTGGCCCGCACGCGTCTTCGAGCGAGGCGCCGTGCCACGCGCGTTCACACGCCGCGAGCCATGGCCTGAAGTAGCCTTCGACGAGGAACCGCCATCGAGCCATGCCGCGTCAGCCTGAACGTTGCCGCGCATGTCGCCGCGCACCTCTCTGTATGCACGCTCGGGTCGATGATCGGCCACGCGTTCGATGCGCATCATCGCATCGGGGCCCAGGCGCGCGGTCAGCTTCTCGATCAATCGCGCCAGGGTTTCGGTCGCCTGTTCGCGCGCGGGAAAGAGCGTGCCTTCGGACTCGCGTTCATCGACGATGGTCGGCGCTTCGAGTGCGAGCTCGAGCACCGGCGCCTTGAGTTCGAGGCGCGACAAACGCTCGCGCACGAGTGCGGTCAGGCGCGCGGCATCGTTGCCGGGCGTCGCCAGCGCGATCGTCAGCGCGGTCGGCGCGATCGCATCCTTGGTCCATCGATCGTGATGCAGCACCAGCGTGAAATCGCGCACGGCGGCGCGTCGCGCCGTCAACCAACCCGCCAGTTGCACGAGCAGTCTCTGGGCGGCGAACACCAGCGCTTCGGCGCTCTCGACGCGCGCCATCAATTCGATGCGCGCATCGAAACGCGACGGCGCTTCGAACACGATCTGCGGATCGGGCCTGTCGCCTGAAGCGCGCGCCATTTCGTCGAGCAACGCGACACCGAAGCGACGCGCGAGTCCCTTCTCGGGAAGCCGGCGCAGATCGGCGAGCGTGCGGCAACCGATGCCATCGAAGCGATCGCGATCATCCCGCGTCGATTCGAGATGCGCGATCGGCAGGGTATCGAGTGCGGCAGCGAAGCTCGCGTGTCGTGCGGGCCTCTCCTGGACTGCGGCGTTCTTCGCGAGCAGCCACGCGCCGTGCGGGGTGGGTGCTTCGGCGATCGCGATCTCGAGAGCCTGCATGCGCATGGCCGCGACGATGTCTTTCTTCAAGGCACGACGACCGCCGAAGAGTTTCAGGCTCGCCGAGATTTCCATCACGAGCCCCGATGCGCGCAACGAAACGATCGGCGTGAAGCGCAAGGCCGCGAGCGCCGCTTCGGCAAGAGCCTGGCGTTCGCCTTCGGGATTGCGCGCGACCAGGATCAGGTCGGGCAGCAGCGCGAGAGACGTTGCCACCGCTTGTCCGGCAAACACGCCGCGGCTTTGTGCGGCGTGCGTCGCGACGGCGATGAAGCGCCGACTGCCGTCGAGGTCGGTGATGGCCAGCGCGGGTGCTATACCGTCGGGCCAGCGGCGCAGGATGCAGTCAAGCGGCAGCGTCGGACAATGAATGGCCAGCCAGTGCATGCGTAAGCGCAGGGGACGTCGCGATGGGTGATTTTTCAAACACGGGAAACGCGCGTTCTTCGGTGATCAGTTTGAAAGACCGCAGGCTCTGACGCACTTCGGGGAGGATCAGGGTCAGCGGTCTTGCGAGCACCGGGCCGCGACGCTTCAACAGTTGGACCGAGATAGTGCGGCGCTGGCCGATAGGCTGCCCGGTGGCGAGTGCGAGACGAAGCGGAGCAGGGGACGCGTGGTATTGCGCGGCCGTCGGGCGCATCAGGAACGTGAGGCCGTCGGCCGACGCTGCTGCCGATTGCAGACGACGCAAGGCATCGTGGCGCGCGAGCGCTTTCTCTTCGGGCAACCACGCGATGAGCGCGCCGAAGGCCGAGCTCTTCAAGCTTTCTTCGAGCGCCCACAAGCGATCGGCCGGGCGCGCCGCGCGCACGATCAGGACGCGCCGCATGTCTATGCCCAACTGCTCCCATCCCGCGGGGTCGGGCACGTGTGGCGGCGCGAGCAACACGATCTCGCGTCCGCTCTGCGTCAACGAGGCAAGCGTCGCCGCGAGAAAACGAATCTCGCCCACGCCGGCATGCGCGAGCAGGAGTTCGGTCAGGCAGCGTGAAGGCCAGCCGCCTCCGGGCAACTCGGAATCGAGCGCGCGAAAGCCGCTCGGGGTGGATGGCAGAGACGACGTGGACAAGGCATCGCCGCGCCAGAAGCGTCCGGCATGACCGGCTTCGCGCAATGCGGTTTCGGTGCGATCGATGGCCGCGACGTGGCTTGAAGCAGGGGGTGCGGCAGACGCAGGTTTCGCCTTCGCGAACGCCGCTGCGCCTTGCTGCGGCAGGAACGACGAAGTAAAGAGGGGCAGGGAAGCCACGATGGCGGGCAGGCGAGAGTGGTGAACCGGGCCATCAGCGCCGCGGACGCGTGTGACCGACGCGGGGCGAGACGGTCTTGCGGAACAGCCCGACCATCACGCCGTGAATCTCCAGATCCTGTTCCGGCCGGATCGACGCGTAGGACGCGTTGGCCGCTTCGAGATAGAAGCCGCGCTTGTCGCGCGCGAGCGTCTTCAACGTGAACTCGCCATCGACGAACGCGAGCACGACGTCGCCGGGAACGGCCGAGCGGGCCTTCTCGACGACCACGAAATCGCCTTCGTGAATGCCGGCCTCGATCATCGAGTCGCCACGCACCTGGAAGAGCTCGGTCTCGGACGGCTTGTCGATCAGGAAGTGATCGATGGCGAAGGCATCGCGTGCGCTGTCGTTGGCCGGTTGCGGCAAGCCGGCGCGCACGGTGTCTGCGACGGTGCGTTCGAAGAAGCGCGCACCCGGCTTGAGACGTCGTCCCGGAGACTCTTCGAGATAGCCCTCGTCCTTCAGGCGCGCCACCACGCGATGGGTCCAGGCGCGCCCCGCGATACCCCACAACTTACCCAGCTCTGTCAGTGAAGGGATGACCCCGTTTAGGACAAAGTAGTCTTGCAGCGCCCCTAGATGGGGTGAAAGATTCGTACGCGGTCGGGGCATGGCAAATCGGATGTGATTTCAGGTTAAAGCGCGGGCGAAAAGGCAGTCGAAGCGTTTGGTGAATGTTTGTTCACCAAACGATAACAGCCGGACTTTCGGGCGTCAACCGTTTGCAGGTTTTTCTTCGAACGTTTTATGAAGCCGGCAAGCCCGGTTATTTTTTTGAAACCGAATGTGACGACATCTGCGTAGAAGCATGCGCGTGTCGCCGCATCGCGTTGTGGCACTCGACGTTCGCGCAATTCAACTTCAAATTTTTTTCAGGAGATAGACGTGAATGCATCCGCTCTGATCCGGCGCGCCAAGCGTCCGCTTGCCTTTACGGTAAGCACGCTTGCCGCATCGCTGATCGCCATTCCCGTAGTACACGCCTCGAGCCATCGCGAAGCCCCGAGCATCGCGATGAATCCCTCCGTCGATGCGACGGACGTCTACGCGTTCCGCAGCTACGAGACGGGCCGATCGGGATTCGTCACGATTCTTGCGAACTACATCCCGTTCCAGGATCCGCAAGGCGGCCCGAACTTCTACATGTTCAATCCGAATGCGCTCTACGAGATCCACATCGACAACACCGGTGACGGTGTCGAAGACCTCACGTTCCAGTTCCGCTTCACCAATACCTCGAAGGCCACCGCGCTGACCGTAGGCGGCAAGGCCGTGAAGATTCCGTTGATCGACAGCGGCGCGATCAGCGGTGTGAATCCGGGCACGCTCAACGTTCGCGAAACCTACACGCTCGATCTGGTTCGCGGCACGCGCCGTGGCGGCACGAAGGCCAGCGTCACCAACGCGACGGGCGGAGCCACCGTGTTCGACAAGCCGGTCGACAACATCGGCGACAAGACTTTCGGCAGCGCGACCGGATACGCGACCTACGCGAACCAGCACATCTACAACGTCAACATCCCGGGCTGCTCCACACCGGGCAGGGTGTTCGTCGGTCAGCGCAAGGAACCGTTCTACATCGCGGTCGGCAAGATTTTCGACCTGTTCAACTTCAACCCGCTCGGACCGGAGATCGGTGGCAACAACAACGATCTTGAAGGCAAGAACGTCAGCACGCTCGCGCTCGAACTTCCGATCTCGTGCGTGACCGCAGGCAGCGAGCCCGTGATCGGCACCTGGACCACCGCGAGCCTGAGGCAGGGCCGTCTGATCAGCGGTGCGCCGGTGACCGGTTTGAACAAGGCCTTCAAGGAAGGTGGCGCTTGGACGCAGGTTTCACGCCTGGGCATGCCACTCGTCAACGAGGTCGTGATCGGCATCGACGACAAGGACAAGTTCAACGCCTCGAAGCCCAAGGATGATGCGACCAACTTCGCCGACTACGTGACCAATCCGGTCCTGCCGGCATTGATCGAGACGCTCTTCCCGGCGGCGAAGGCGCCGACCAACTTCCCGCGCACCGACCTGTTGACGGTGTTCCTCAAGGGCCTGAAGGGTCTCAACCAGCCGACTACGGTGGTTGCGGCCGAGATGATGCGTCTGAACACGTCGATCGCGCCGGTTGCTATCGGTGCGCAGAACCCGCTTGGCGCTGCTGCCGGCGACAATGCCGGATTCCCGAACGGCAGACGCCCGGGTGACGATGTGGTCGATCTCTCGATTCGCGTCGCGATGGGAGCGTTGTGCGTGCTGACCGGCCCGGCCGACAACTTCGGCGTGGGTTGCAAGGCCAGCGATGCACCGGCCGGTGGATTGGCGTTCACCGATGGCGTGCGCAAGACTTCGGCCAACTATGGCGCGACGTTCCCGTATCTGACGACGCCGTTGTCCGGCAACTTCAATCCCGCCGCGCCGGTTGGCTCGACGTTCCCGTGATCACCGGAGCATAGCCATGAGAAACGTGCAACCAAAGAACGGGATCATTCGGCGCAGTGGTGGCGTGGTGACGGCCCTCGCGGGCGTCGCGATGGTTGTCGCGCTCGCGTCCTGCGGAGGTGGACACGACGACGGAAATCCGACGCCGACGCCGCCACCGGTCTCGAACACGCCGCCGGACTCGGCATCGGCAAGTGTGCAGGGATTCATCGACTATCTGAAGATCCTTGTCGCCACGATGCAGGACACGGTCGAACCGCTCGATGTGAATGCTTTCACCGCGCCGACTTCCGAGACGGCCGATCCTGATCCCGGGGTTTGACGTGAAGTTTGTTCAACCGTAGAAGCAAGCTCGCGCTCATGGGATCGTGTATGTTTTGGGCCTGACTTGCGATTGAAAGTGATATGACGTGCGGCGCCCCACTTATCGGTGGGGCGCCGTTCTTTTGTCTGCCAACAACATGACCGTATCGGATTCGATTTGAACCGGCGCATCACCCGTGTCCTGCGCGTCTGCTTCGTTGCATGGACGTCTGCCGGCATCTTGAGCGCGCCGCACCTGGCCTGCGCCGCGCCGGTCGTTCCGAGCACCGATCATGAAGTCATAGAGCATTTGCCCGCGCGGCTGAACGGTGTAAGGCGGCTGATTGCGGAGGGACAGTCCGAGGAGGCGCGCGATCCCGAAAACGCCGTCGTACGCGCGCGTGCCTTTCTCGACGAAGCCCGAGATCGAGGCGACCCGCGCTACGCGGGCTACGCGCTCGCTGCGATCGCGCCATGGAAGAACGATCCGGCCGCGCCGCCACCGATCGCGATCCTTCAGGCGACGCTCGCGCAATACCAGCACGACTTCGATGGTTCGCGCCGCATGCTCGAGGCGGTGCTCCAGCGCGATCCCGGCAATCCACAAGCGATGCTCACGCTCGCGACCATCGCACGCGTACAGGGGCGCTACGCGGATTCCGACCGTCTGTGCGGCGGCGTCAGGGCGCGTCTCTACGAAGGCGCGTGCATCGCCGAGAATCGGGCGCTGCGTGGACAATTCGATGCAGCACGGATTTCCCTGCGCGGCTTGCTGGCCATGTCGAGTCGCGCGGGCAGCGATACGATCGACGTGCAGCGCTGGCTGACCACGACGCTTGCCGAACTCGAGGAACGCGCGGGTAACGATGCCGCGGCCGACGCGGCATTTCTATCCGCATCGGGCATGGGTCGCGACAGCTATCTCGCGCTCGACTATGCGGACTTCCTGCTGGCGCACGATCGTTTCCAGGAAGCCGATCGTCTGCTCGCGAAAGAGCCGATGCCGTATGGCGACGGGGTTCTGCTGCGCCTGGCGATAGCGCGCAAGAAGCTGGACACATCGGATGCCAAAGCGCTCGCAGACCAAATGCGCGAGCGCTTCGATGCGGCCCGCGAACGCGGCGACGCGATCTCTATCCACGGGCGCGAACTCGCACGCCAGCTGTTCGCGCTTCAAGACGATGCCAGGAAGGCCGTGCTCGTGGCGCGGGAGAATCTGCGCATTCAGAAGGAGCCTGCCGACTTCATCGTGATGGCCGAAGCCGCGCGTGCGGCCAACGATCGCGCGGCGCTGCGCGAGGTCGAAGACGCAGCTTCCTCGATCGGGCTCGTCGATACACGGCTTGCGAAGATCATCGGGAGTGGTAGTGCGCGTTGATAGCGGCGCGTCGATCCGTGCGACGCGGCCGGTAAGCCTGATTCGCACGATCGTTCGTATCGTCACGACCCTGGTGATGATCGGCTGTGCCGGTAGCGCGTTCGCGCACAAGCCCAGCGATGCCTATCTCTTCGTCACGGTCCACGAAGCCGCGGTCGATGTGCGATGGGACATCGCGCTGCGCGACCTCGACGCGGCGTTCGACCTCGATGCCAATGGCGATCGCTCGCTGACCTGGGGCGAGGCCAAGGCGCATTTCGACGAGATCGATCGCTATGCGCTGTCGCGCCTGAAGCTCGAGGACGGACGCTGTGTTCCGGTGGTACGCGGTCACGCGATCGACCATCACAGCGACGGCGCGTATCTGGTGGTCACGCTCGAAGCGCAGTGCCGCGTTACCGATCGCCTGAAGATCGATTACCAGCTCTTCACCGAGATCGATCCCACGCATCGAGGCATCGTCCGCATTGCGTTCGGGTCGTCGCAAGCGGCGCTGGTCGTGCTCGATCCGGCAGGCGGGGCGAAGGTCATCGATCGCTCGGGTCAAACCGGTTCCGGGTCGGGAGGCGGCAACGATCCGTTCGCAGGCGGCTTCTTCCCGGCGGGCGTACATCACATCCTGATCGGCTACGACCATGTGCTGTTCCTGATCTGTCTGTTGCTGCCCGCGGTCCTGGTTCGTTTCAAGGGCGGGTGGAGGCCGGTCGCGAAGTGGACCGAGACTGCCAAGCCGGTGCTGATCACCGTGACCGCGTTCACGATCGCGCACACCATCACGCTCGCGCTGGCAGGCCTGCGCATCGTCGAGTTGTCGCCGCGCGTGATCGAGCCCGCGATCGCGGCGACCATCATCTTCACGGCCATCGGCAACATCTGGCCGTCGCGCTTTCGCGAAAGCGCCGCGATGCCTTTCGCGTTCGGCCTGGTGCATGGCTTCGGCTTCGCCGACGTGCTGCGCGAACTCGACCTGCCGCTGGGGCAATTCGTGTGGGCGCTGCTGCGCTTCAACCTCGGCGTCGAGGCGGGACAGCTGATCATCGTCGTGTTCGCCCTGACGCCACTCTACCTGCTGCGTCGCTGGCGTTTCTATCGACGCGGCGTCCTGATGCCGATCTCGATCGCCGCGACCGTCGTCGCGGCCATCTGGTTCGCCGAGCGCGTGTTCGACTTCAAGGTGTTGCCTCTCTAGGCGGTCGCGTTCGCAGCGCCGATCACGCGTTGACGCATGACCTCCAGGGTCATTGCCGAGATGATCGCCAGACCTCATCGTGTCGATGAAGGCCCGATGTCCGGACCGACCAACCATCACTCGGAGGCATCATGAACAACCTCGCACTCATCCCGCTCGCCTGCGGCCTGATCATCGGCCTGGGCGCGATCGGCGCCTGCAACGGCATCGGTAACATGGGCGGCAAGTACATCGAGGCCGCGGCGCGTCAGCCCGAACTGATGAACCCGCTGCAGGTGAAGATGTTCCTGCTCGCGGGATTGATCGACGCGAACTTCCTGATCGGCGTGGGGATCGCGCTGATGTTCGTGTTCGCCAATCCGTTCGCGGCTTAGTGGAAGCGACGCGCGAGAGGCCCAACGCCTCGCGCATCGTGCACGAAACCGTCACCCGCGACCGTGCATCAGCTTCTTGATCAACGGCGTGATCGCGAGCAACACGCAGCCTGCACCGATCGAGCTGCCGACCAGGAACCAGTAGAGCGGGATCTGGGTTGACTTGAGCAAGGCCTCGAGTGCGCCCGCGAGGTAGTTGGCGATCGCGTTGGCGAGGTACCACATGCCCATCAGCATCGCGGCCAGCCGCGCGGGCGCGAGCTTGGTCACCATCGACAGGCCGATCGGCGAGAGAAACAGTTCGCCCACGGTGTGGATCAGGAAGACGAAGAACAGCCATTGCGGGCCGACCTTCGCGCCGCCCGTAGTCTGCGCATCGGCGATCGCGAGCACGATGAACCCGAGCCCGAGGATGATCATGCCCAGGCCCATCTTGGCCGGCGTGGGAATCGCGTAACGCGATCGATCGAGACGCGTCCACATCATCGACAGCAGCGGACCGAGCGCAACGATCGCCAGCGGATTGATGGCCTGGAAATACGAGGCCGGAATCTCCCAGCCGAAGAACATCCGATCGGTCTGCTTGTCGGCGAACAGGCTCATCGTGCCGCCGGCCTGCTCGAAGCCCATCCAGAAGAACACCACGAACAGCCCCATGATGAAGATCGCCGCGATGCGATGCCAGTCCTCGCGCGTGAGCGGCTCGCCCCGCTGTTCTATGCCGCGCTTCGAGCCGCGCACGCGACCGGCGAACCACAGCAGCGCGATGGCGATCACGATCACGACCAGCTGCATGAACCCGCCGAGCGCGGTCCACGTGGGCCCGACCAGCGAGGCGATTGCTAGCACCAGATACACGAACGGGATCATCGCGGCCGCGATCACCACGATGTGGATCCAGTCGATCGTCTCGAGCTTCGACTTGCCCGGCGGCAGGCCGGCATCGCCGAGCTTCTTCTGTCCGAGCGTGAACTGCGTGAGACCGAACAGCATGCCCACGCCGGCGCACGCGAAGCCGTAGTGCCAGCCGATCTTCTCGCCGAGCGTTCCCGCCACCAGCGGCGCGAGGAAGGCGCCCAGGTTCACGCCCATGTAGAAGATCGTGAAGCCGCCGTCGCGGCGCGGGTCGTGCTCGCGATACAGCGAGCCGAGCAGCGTGGAGATATTGGGCTTGAAGAAGCCGTTGCCGATGATGAGCAGGCCGAGCGCGAGATGCAGCAGCGGCTCGAAGGCCATCGCGAAATGACCGAGCGCCATTGTCAAACCGCCGATCAGGATCGCCTTGCGGCGGCCGAGATAGCGATCGGCGAGATAGCCGCCCAGGATCGGCGTCAGATAGACCAGACCGGTGTAGAGGCCGTAGAGCGCGAGCGCGTCCTTGCGCTCGTAATGCAGAGAGTTGACGAGGTACAGCACCAGCAGCGCGCGCATGCCGTAGTAGCTGAAGCGTTCCCACATCTCGGTGAGAAACAGCATCGGCAAGGCTTTCGGATGCCGATCCGGAATGGCGGCGTCGCCTGCGGCTGGGTAGTCGGTGATGACAGTCATGGAGTGTGGGAAATACGCGATCTCGAACGTGAAGCGCGCATTATGCAAGCGGCAAGCATGGAACTGCGCTGCATGAGGCGCGCTTGCAACACGGCGCCTCGATCGGGCCCGAATCTATCTCTGTACCAGCCGACGATCGGTGAGGCGTTCGAGCACGCGCAACGGCGAGGCCTCGGGGTCGGCGATGACCGAAAGCGGCAGGCGATAAGTCTGCTCGAACATGAATTGGCCGGACATGGCCGCATGCATGACCTGATCGGAAAAGCAGATCCAGGTCGTGCCCGGCATGAAGTCGACGGCACGCTGCGGGGCATGCTTCTGATAGTCGAGATCGGCCTTGGCCAGATCGTGAAGTTGCAGCATCAGATGGTCGTAGGCCGAGCGCGGCCGCTTGGTGATGCCGAGCTTGTGCATCAACCACGCGGCGCCGGGCGCGAGTTGCCCCGCACGTGGAAGAAAGCGCGCGGCCATCGCGGCGAACGGTTCGCCGACACGCCAGGCACGCGGCATGGCATCCGGATGCACGTTGGTGAAGACGCGCAGGATGCGGTCGCCATGCGTCGGGTTCGAGGGGAAGGCATCGATGTGCAGGCGCGTGTCGTCCTTTCTCCATGACAACGCCTTACCCGACGTAACGTCGCCGATCGCGCGCGGACGAAAGCTCGTGCCGGTGGCGTAACGCCGCGCCTCGTATTTCGGAAAGAGCCCGTCGATCAGGTCGTGGCACGCGCTCGCATAGCGTCCGATCATCGCTGCGACCGCGTCGCGTTGCGCGCCTTCGGCAGTGGTGCCGCGCAGGCCATCGCGGCCGTCGCGACCGGCGCGGATGTAGATGCTCTTGCGCTTCTCGTCGGTCAAGGCGGCATCGAACAGACGACGCTCTTCTTCGCTCACGTCGAACGCAAGCCGGTCGCACACCACCACGCCACCGTGTTCGATCACGGACTGCAATGCGGGTTCGGGCGAAAGGCCGCGCCACGCATCGATCGCGGACGACACGATCGGAGTCACGTTCGGGGTCATTGCCGCGCTCACATCCGCGTTCACGTCGCTCACGAGTGATATGCCTTCCATGCCATGTAGATCGCGAGCCCGATCAGCAGCATCGCGAAGATCTTCTTCAGGCTCATGACATCGAGCGTATGCGCAACGCGTGCACCGAACGGCGCGGTCAGCACGCTCGCGATCGCGCACGCGGCCAGCGCGGGCAGGTAGATGAAGCCGATCGCCAGCGGCGGCAATCCTTCCACGTTCCATCCGGAGATGACATAGCCGACCAGTCCGCCGGCGGCGATTGGAAATCCCATCGCCGCGCTGGTCGCGACGGCTTCGTGAATGTGCACGCGACACCACGTCAGAAACGGGATGGTGATGAAGCCGCCACCTGCGCCGACCAGGCTCGAGATGACTCCGATGCCCGAGCCGGCCCCGAACAGGCCGACCTTCCCGAACAGCGGACGACCCTCGGCGGGGATGGTCCTGCGCGCATTGCGCAGCATCGCCAGACCCGAACAACCGACGAAGATCGCGAAGAAGGTCGCGAGCCAGCGCGTATGCAGAAGGCTTGCGAGTTGCGCGCCGACGAACGTGCCGAGAAACGCGCCGCCCGCCATCGCCTTGATGATGTCCCATCGCATCGCGCTGCGCTTTCGATGCGCGCGTACGCTGGACACCGACGTGAAGAGGATCGTCGTCAGTGAGGTCGCGACGGCAATGTGAAGGACATGCTGCGGTGGGAACGCCTGCGCGGTGAACAGCATCGTGAGAAAGGGCACCAGCAACATGCCGCCGCCGATGCCGAGCAGCCCCGCAAGAAATCCCGTCGCGGAGCCGAGAACCAGGAGCATGACGATGAAGAGTGGCGACAAGAGCGCGTCCGCGAGGCCGATCGGCGATCAGCGCGCGAGCTTGATGATCGCTGCGTACTCGCGCGCGGTGACCGGCGTGATCGAAAGGCGATTGCCGCGGGAAAGCACGCGCATCTCGGCCAGCGCCGGATGCTCGCGCAATTCGGCAAGCGAGATCAGACGCGTCTTCTTTCGTGCACGCACGTCGACCAGCATCCAGCGCGGCGTTTCGCGTGTGGCCTTGGGGTCGAAATACTTGCTCTTCGCATCGAATTGCGTGGCGTCCGGATACGCGGTGCTCGCTACCTCCGCAA
>JBBQCA010000069.1:0-13855 GCA_038318315.1 Burkholderiales bacterium
GACAAATTGCGGAGTACCGGATGGCGAAGTTGATCCTTTCGATGGACGGGTTGGTCCTGAAGGAAGTCGAGCTGACCAAGGAGCGCACGACCATCGGTCGCCGCCCGCACAACGACATCGTGATCGACAATCTCGCGGTGAGCGGCGAGCATGCGGTCCTGATCACGATCCTCAGCGATTCATTCGTCGAGGACCTCGGCAGCACCAACGGCACGACCGTCAACGGCCAGCCGATCAAGAAGCATTTCCTGCAGAACAACGACACCGTCGAGCTCGGCAAGTACAAGCTCAAGTTCGTGGTCGAAACCAAAGGTGCGTCCGACCAGCAGAAGTTCGGCATGCGAGGCGAAGAGTCCAAGCGTGGCGCGTCGGCCTCGCGCAATCTGTCTTCCTCGTCGATGAACCCGACCGTACCCGGGGGGGCGACCACCGGCATCGCCAGCGCCGTCACCACCGATCCGCGCGTGTCGCTGACGTCGCGCTCGCATCTGGGCAGTGGAGTCACGAGCTCGGCATCGATGCCGATGCCGGGCATGTCCACCGCGCCGAGCGCCGCGGCCGCGGCCGCGGCCACCGCGACGATCCAGATCCTGAACGGACCCAACGCGGGCAAGGAGTTGGCGCTGTCGAAGGCGTTGACGACACTCGGCCGACCCGGCGTGCAGGTTGCCGTGATCACGCGTCGGCCGCAGGGCTATTACATCACCCACGTCGAAGGGTCGACCTATCCGGTCGTCAACGGCAAGGCGCTGGGGCTCGACGCCACCGCGCTGACCAATCACGACATCATCGAACTGTCCGGTACGAAGATGGAGTTCTTCTACCGGTGAGCGCCTCGCACACGCCGGATCCGATGCGATGAAGTCAGTCACCGTCCCCGGCAGGTCGACGGAATCGTCAGGCTCTGCAACTGCGTCGTCGTCCGCCGCGTCGTCCGCCTCCGCGTCCGGCCAGAGCGCGGATCGCGGCGGCCCAGCGGACCTGGGCGCGCGCTTGCTGTTGTCGCGCAATCTGCAGCACGTCGCCAATCGCATCCACGCGACTCAGAGCGTCGACGACATCCTGCTCGACAGCGGCGCCGATATCCGACGCGTGTTCAACGCCGAGCGCATGCACATCTACGTCGTCAGCGAAGACGGCAAGCTGTTGCACTCGAAGGTACGCGCGGGCGATGGAACCATCAGCGATTTTCATCGGCCGATCAAGACGCACAGCCTGGTGGGCGTGGTCGCGCAGACCCTGGTCGAAGTCAATCTGCTCGACGCGGGCGACGCCGCCGAACTGCATGCGATCCATCCCGATCTCGCACCGGCAAGTGCTTTGGGCATCGAGGCCGGGCAGGATCCGCGTCAGGTGCTGGCGGCGCCGATCGTCTATCGCGGCAAGCGCGGCGCGTCATCTGAGCTGATGGGGGTCGTGCAACTGGTCAACACACGCAGCGGCCAGCCGTTCGGCGCGCGTGAGGTCGAGGGCCTGCGCGAGCTATGCGAGACCCTCGCGGTCGCGATCCGCAATCGCCGCAAGGAGGCCGCACTCGCGTCGCTGGTGGCGCGGCCGGTGCGCACGAAATACGACGCCTTGATCGCCGATGGCTACATTTCGGCGGAAGAGCTCAAGCTCGCAGCCAACTCGGCACGCCGCAAGGCGGTCGATGTCGAAGAAATCCTGAAGGACGAGTTCCAGGTCGGTCGCGAGGCGATCGGCGCGGCGCTCGCGAAATTCTTCGATGTCCCGTACGAGAGTTTCAAGGCGGATCGGCCCAAGCCGATCGATCTGCTCAAGCAGATCAAGCGCGACTTCGCGCAATCGACGCAGTGGGTGCCGATCGAAGATGCGAGCGAGGGCTTGATCGTGCTCACCACCGACCCCGAGCGCATCCGCTCGTCGCGAGTGGTCCTCAACATCTTCCCGCGCGCCGTCAAGGTTGCGTATCGCGTGACGACGCGCGAGGACTTCGGCAAGACGCTCGACCAGTTCTTCGGCGAAGACTTCAGCGCGTCCGGCATCGGTGCGCTGCTGCGCGAAAGCGAGGCAGGACTTCAGGACCTGGCCGAAGCCGACGAAGCCACTGCCGCCGAAGACAACGAGCTGGTGAAGTTCGTCAATCGGGTCATCATCGATGCCTATCATCAGGGCGCATCGGACATCCACATCGAGCCTTATCCCGGTCGGCAGAAGACCGTGATCCGCTTTCGCAAGGACGGCACGCTGGTGCCCTACATCGAGGTGCCGCCCAGCTATCGCGCGCCGCTGACCGCGCGCATCAAGATCATGTGCGACCTCGACATCTCCGAGAAGCGCAAGCCCCAGGACGGCAAGATCAAGTTCAAGAAGTACGGGCCGCTCGACATCGAGCTTCGTGTCGCGACCATTCCATCGGCGGGCGGCGTCGAAGACGTGGTGATGCGCCTGCTGTCGGCGGGCACGCCGATGCCGCTCGATCAGCTCGGCCTCTCGCCGCACAACCTCGCGCGCCTGAAGCCCGTCATCGCCAAGCCCTACGGCCTGTTCTTCGTCTGCGGCCCGACCGGTTCCGGCAAGACCACGACCCTGCATTCGATCCTCGGCCATCTGAACTCGCCGGGCACCAAGATCTGGACTGCGGAAGACCCGGTCGAGATCACGCAAAAAGGCCTCCGTCAGGTCCAGATCAATCGCAAGGCCGGGCTGGATTTTGCGACCATCATGAAGTCTTTCCTGCGCGCCGATCCGGACATCATCATGGTCGGCGAAATGCGCGACAAGGAGACCGTGGCGATCGGCATCGAGGCATCGCTGACCGGCCACCTCGTGTTTGCCACCCTGCACACCAACAGCGCACCCGAGTCGATCGTGCGCCTGCTCGACATGGGCATGGACCCGTTCAACTTCGCCGACGCCTTGCTAGGCGTGCTCGCCCAGCGCCTCGCCAAGAAGCTGTGTACCTGCAAGGAGGCCTACACGCCGGACCAGCACGAGCTCCGCGCCTTCGTGACCGAATACGCCGAAGACCTGCATCAGGTTCCCGCGTGGCAGTCACAACCGACCGTCGAAGCCAAGCGACTCTACGACGGCTGGGTCGCGCAATACGGCGTCCACGGCAAACTCGTGTTCCAACGCGCCAAGGGCTGCGAGCGCTGCAGCAACACCGGCTACAAGGGCCGGGTCGGACTCCATGAGCTGCTGATCGGCAGCGACGCAGTCAAGCACGCTATCCAAGAGCATGCGCGCGTGGCCGATATCTTCGTGACAGGGATAGGCGAGGGGATGCGCACGCTGCGCATGGATGGCATGGAGAAGGTTTTGGGGGGGGTGACGGATCTCAAGCAGGTGCGGGCGGTGTGCGTTCGTTAGCCGTTGCCAATCGCTCATCACAATGCCTTGCCGATTCGTCTTGCCGTCAGCTTGTGCTTGCACGAAAATTGCTTACGCACGCCCGCCAAGTTGCTCAAGATTGCATCTGCCTCAATGTAAGGAACACCATGAATTCAGTACGACGTACTTATTCATCCGGTTTTACGCTGATCGAATTGATGATCGTGGTCGCGATCATCGGTATCCTCGCCGCGATCGCGTTGCCTGCGTACCAGAATTACACCAAGCGCGCCAAGATGTCCGAGGTGATCCTGGCCGCAGCCAACTGCCGCACGTACGTGACCGAGATCTACATCGCCTCGTCGTCGAGCCCCTTCCCCAGTGCCGGACAATTCGGCTGCGAGTCGAGCACCAGCACCTCCAAGTACGTGGCATCGATTGCCACCGACCTCGCGGGTATCGTCACGGTGACCTCGCAGAACATCGGTGGCGGCGCTGATGGCAAGGTCACGCTGACGCCTTATATCGGCGCCGCGATCGCCGCTGGAGCTACCGACGCGGGCAAGCAGATTACGACCTGGAAGTGCGGGCCTGCTTCCAGCGGCGGCGTGCCCCCGAAGTTTCTCCCCGGATCCTGCCGCGGCTGATTCCGCTCGCATCGCGCGATTTTCGGCGGACGCCGCGATCCGTCGGTTAGTGACGAATTGCGTCGTTTAGTGTCCGTCTGCGCGAGCCTCACGGCTTGAGGCGTGACGCTCGCGCTCGACGAAAGGCATGTTTTCCCCTCTGAGCGGTACTGGCACGCAGATTGCTTTGCGACCCTTGAAGGCCATACCACCTCACAAGGAGTTTTGAAAATGGGCAAGATGCAAAAGGGTTTCACGCTGATCGAATTGATGATCGTCGTCGCGATCATCGGTATCCTGGCTGCCATCGCGCTGCCGGCTTATCAGGACTACACCAAGCGCGCCAAGTTGTCGGAAGTCATTCTCGCAGCGAGCGCGTGCCGCACCGCCATTACCGAGGCTTTTCAGTCGGGCAATTCGGTGACCAGCAGCGCGGGAGCCTGGGGTTGTGAAGTTGCCGCCGGTTCAGGGTCGAAGTATGTGAACAAGATCGACACCGATGCGGGAGGCATGATCACGGCGACGGTGCAAAACACTGGCGACACTACCATCGATACGAAGACGATTACCCTGACCCCGTACTCCGACGCGGCTGGTACGACCAAGATGACCGCCGCCGACTTCGGGAAAGCCGTTGCAACGTGGAAGTGCGGACCGCCCTCTTCGGGTGGCGTGCCGCCCAAGTTCCTGCCTGGCTCCTGCCGCGGCTAAGTTCTGTTCCCGCAACGTTTCGATCAAGAGGTGCTTTCGAGCACCTCTTTTTTTTCCGTGAAAAATCCTTCATCACATAGAGCGCGTCTGGTGGTCGGGCTGTGCGCCGCTCTCGTGGTCGCAGCGGCCATGCTGCTGTCCCATCCGTTCACGGGCGTGCGGCACGACGGAATCCTCTATGCGGGCGATGCGCTCGCACGCCTCATGCCGGGCGAATTCCATGACGACCTCTACTTCCTCTACGGCTCGCAGGGGCGCTTCACGCTGCTGCCGGCGCTTTACGCGACGCTGATCCGGCTGTTCGGTCTCGGGACCGGCACCATGATCGGAATGCTCGCCGCGTTCTGCCTATACCTTGCGGCGACCTGGTACCTGGTTTCCTGGTTCGCGCCCAAACCGCTTCGCTGGGTGTGCACTCTCGCAGTCGTGCTCGGTTGGACGGTCTACGGTGGCAATCGCATCTTCGCGTACTCCGAAGCGTTTCTGACCGCACGCAGTTTCGCCGAACCCGCGGTGCTGTTCGGCCTCGGAGCCCTCATGCGCGGGAGGCGCGTCCTCGCCGGCCTGTTGCTCGTTGTCGCGCTCGTTATTCATCCTCTGATCGGCGCGGGCGGCGTCTTGGCCGCGTGGGTCGTCCTGGTGCGAGAAGATCGTCGATGGGTCGCATTGGCGATCGTCGGGCTCGTCGGGCTGGCTGTAGTCGGCACCATCGGTGCAGTACCCTTCTCGGATGTCTTTGCGCGTTACGACGCGCAGTGGCTTGCCTTGCTTCACGAGGCCAACGGTCACGCATTCGTGTCGCGCTGGACGGTTTATGACTACGGGGTCATCGTTTTCGACCTCGGCGTGTTGTGGTTCGTTGCCCGTCTTGTCGACGACGGCCGCTTGCGCGGGTTCGTCATCGCGGTCGTCGTCGCCGGACTCGGTGCGAGCCTCGTCAGCCTGGTAGCCGTCGACCTGCTCGACAATCCATTCTTCGGGAAGCTGCAGATCTGGCGCGCGCTCTGGATCATGCAATGGACCGCGATGGCGACGCTGCCCCTCGCACTCCATGCGTTGTGGCAGCGAGGCGAGCACGGACGTGTCGCCGCCTTCCTGCTCGCGTTGGGGTGGATGGCGCCGTTCGGCATCGCTCCGGGTCTCGTGACGATCGTCGCGGTCGCTGTCGAATCATTGCGGGATCGTATCGTCGTGACGCGAACCACCACGCGCATCGTCGGTATCGTCGCAGCGATCGCGGGCGCCACCATCGCCATCCAATACGAGATTCGCGTCTTCAAGCCTGGCCTCGCACTGGCCGAACCGGTGTCGATAATTCTCGGCCAGGCACTGGCGATGAACATCCTTCTGTTTGGGGCAGTGGCCCTTGTTCTGCGTGCGCTCCCGAAACTCGGATTCGCAGCGCCGATCGTCGCATTGTCGATATTCGCCGGGTCGCTTCTGTTGTGGGACCAGCGCGGCGTGTGGCTGCGCAAGCTCGAGTCCCATCCAATCGGCGCGCAGATCTGGCCCGGCCTGATCGAACCCGACGCGAAGGTCTATTGGTACCGCGACCTGTTCGCGCCCTGGGTGTTGCTGGGGCATGGCAACTACTACACGCAACAGCAGGGGTCGGGTGCGGTGTTCTCGCGCGACATGGTGGTGGAGCTGGACAAGCGGCGCAAGGTCAGCGCCCTGCTCGATTTTCAGGAACAGATCTGTCTCATGATGAACAGCCTCAATGAGAAAGCGACGTCGTGCGAACCCGATGTCGTGGCGGTTAAGACCGTCTGTACCGAAGGCGGCATCGACTACGTGGTGCTGCAAAGCACGCTTGAAGGAGCGAAACCGTTGGCAAGTTTTTCGGCAGGGGTCGTCGAGAATGGATATGAAAAGCAGTTCTATCTTTATCGATGCTCCGCGTTGCAAGCGGGATGATGTCGGCATGACGATGATCGATATGCAAATCTCCGTTGCGTCGCCCGCTGCATCAGCGGAAGGTGGGTTGTTCGCCCGCGAAGCGATCCGCTATTTCGTGGCGTCGGTGTTCGCGCTCGCGTTCGATGCGATGCTGCTCTGGATCGGCGCGACTCGCCTGGGGCTTCCTGCCTGGCTGGCCGGCGCGCTTGGCTATGCGGCGGGCTTGGTCCTGATCTATGTGCTGTCGGTGCGATGGGTCTTCGCGCGCAGGGTCGTATCGAATGCGCGCAGTGAATTCATGGTGTTTGCGGCGCTGGGCATGGTCGGCATGACGCTCAATTCTGCCACGCTGTACGCAGCCACCGCTGCAGGTCTCGCATTGCCGATCGCAAAGGCGATCTCGGCTGCAATCGGCTTCGTCGCCAACTTCATCAGCCGCAAGGCCATCCTGTTTTCGACACACGCGTCATGAGTCCGGACCCTGTCGTCGTCATCGGTGCAGGCCCCGCAGGGCTCACCGCAGCCTACGAGTTGATCGAAGCCGGCCACACGGCGGTCAAGATCTTCGACGCCGATGCGCAGGTCGGCGGGCTTTCGAAGACTGTTGTTCATCACGGCAATCGCATCGACATCGGCGGCCATCGCTTCTTCTCCAAGTCCGATTGGGTGATGCGCTGGTGGCTCGACAAGCTTCCGATTGCCGACGACAGCGACCCCGCCACGCTCAAGGCCGACGGCGGACACGCCTTCCTTGCCTATCAGGGCATGCGCCGCACGCTGGCCATCGACGGCTCACCGCGCAGCTCGAACGAAGCGAGCATGCTGATTCGCGATCGACTGTCGCGCATACTTTTCGGCGGCAAGCTCTTCGCGTATCCGTTGAAGATCGATGTCGCCACCGCGTGGAAACTCGGTCCGGTCGCATGCGCACTTTATGCGGTCAGCTACATCAAGGCGCGCGCGTTTCCCAGGCGCGAAACGACGCTCGAAGACTTCTTCATCAATCGCTTCGGCCGCCGTCTCTATCTGCGTTTCTTCAAGACCTATACCGAAAAGGTGTGGGGACGATCCTGCAGGGAAATCAGCGCGGCCTGGGGCGCGCAGCGTGTCAAGGGGCTGTCGATCTCGCGCGCGATCTCGCACGCGTTGCGACAATTGTTCAGGTCTAGCGCGGCCGCCAGGGAAACGTCACTGATCGAGCATTTTCTTTATCCGCGACTCGGGCCCGGCCAGATGTGGGAAACGGTGGCGGCGCGCGTGACCGCGCTGGGTGTGCCCCTGAAAATGTCCACGCGGGTGGTCGGTATGAAATTAACTGACCATCGGGTGACCGAGGTACAGACGGAAGACCTGGCATCGGGCAAGCGCGACTGGCATGCCGTAAGCCAGGTGGTATCGACCATGCCGATCCGCGAACTGATTGCCGCGATCGACGGCGACGTGCCGCCGCGCGTGCGCGAAATCGCGGCGGCTCTGGAGTACCGCGACTTCATGACGGTCGGCCTCCTGTATCGCAAGCTGGCGCGCAGCGACAGGCACTCGATACCCGGACGCGCATCGATTCCCGACAATTGGATCTACGTCCAGGAACCCGGTGTCAAGGTCGGGCGCATCCAGATCTTCAACAACTGGAGCCCCTACCTCGTCGAACGCATCGCCGACCATCCCGATCACGTCTGGGTCGGCCTCGAGTTTTTCTGCGGCGAGGGCGACGAGCTCTGGTCGTCCGCCGACGAAGACATGATTGCCCTTGCCAAACGCGAGATGAAGCAGATCGGCATGGCCGAACCGGACGAATGCGTCGACGCCGTCGTGCTTCGCATGCCCAAGGCCTACCCCGGCTACTACGGCGCCTACGAACACTTCGACGAAGTGCGCGCATTTCTCGACAGCATCCAAAATCTTTTTTGCGTGGGTCGCAACGGCATGCATCGCTACAACAATCAGGATCACTCCATGCTGTCGGCCAAGCGTGCGGTCGAAGCGATCCTTGCCGGCAGCACCGACAAGTCGGCGATCTGGGCAGTCAACATCGACGACACATATCACGAGGAAGACGATCGTCCGGCCGATGCGCAGGGCTCGCGATTGATCGATGACGAGGACGATAGCGCCGCTTCGGCGGTGGATCGATTGCATGTCGCCAACCCACCTCTCGCGAGCGAAGCCACCCCGTGAAAGTTGCAAGCGTCGCGCAAGGCGTCGGGTCATCCGATGCGGCGTCACCGTGGCACTTGCGCGCGTGGGGCACAGTCGAAATGCTCGACGCGCTCCCGCTCCTCTATCTCGCGCTTCCGACTTTTTTCTATCTGGCTGGCTGGATCGTCGCGCCTCTCGGCATCCCGGCGGCAGCGGCATTGGCACTTTGTCTGGTGATGCTGTTTCCCGGCGTTTCGTCATCGGCGCGACGCATACGGCTGGGTCAGGCGGCGATCGCCCTGGGCATCGCTGCGGTCTGGACAACGCTTGGCGGCGTGGGCCATTTCGTTTTTGCGAATCTCGACTGGACCGTGCGCGACGCCGTGCTGCTCGACCTGGTGCGCAATCCGTGGCCCGTTGTCTACGATAGCGCGCCGAGTCAGGCGGCCATGATGCTGCGTGCGCCTATCGCCTTCTATCTGCCTGCCGCAGCCATAGGCAAGCTCCTCGGAATCCGGTTCGCTGAACTGTCGTTGCTGTTGTGGACCGGCCTGGGTGTTTTCCTGACCTTCATGCTGATGCAACGGGACCATCCTCGCGCGTCGCAGTTGCTGGTCCGGTTGGGCGTGTTCATTTTGTTCAGCGGCATGGACATTGTCGGAACCGTCGCGCACTACAACCCTCACCCCATCGGTGAACATCTGGAATGGTGGGCCTTTCTTTTTCAGTACTCGTCGCATACCACCCAATTGTTCTGGGTACCGAATCACGCGTTGCCAGGCTGGATAGCGATCGCATGGTTGCTCGGTCATCAGGGCAAGCGCCTGCCGATCGCGCCCGCGATCCTGATGGTCGCGTTGACGCCGCTCTGGTCGCCGCTGACCGCGATCGGGCTCGCGCCGATTTTTGGTGTGGCGATCGTTTCCGAACTGATGCGGGATCGGCGTGTGAATTGGTTTGCCGCCGTTCTCGATCTTCGCGTCGTCGTCCCGGCCTTGATCTGCTGCGCATTGATCTACCCTTACTTGTTGCTCGGTAGCGAGACCGTGGCGTCGGGGGCGGGCTATGACGTGCGGTGGGTGGGAGAGGATTTCGTTCCGCGCTATTTCGAGTTCGTCATCTTCGAGTTCGCGCTGTTCGCAGCCTTGTTGCTGTGGCGCTACCGGCTCGAGCCTCTTCTGCTCTGCTCGATCGCAGTGTTGTTGATCCTGCCGATCTATCGAATCGGGGGCGCCAACGACCTCGCGATGCGAGCGTCGATACCGGCACTCGCGTTGCTGGCGATGAAGTTGGGAGACTGGCTCTCGACGCCGCTCGCGCAGACCCGGGACGCCAGCGTGCGCGCCATCGCAGTGGTGCTGCTCGCGATCGGCGCAGTTACACCGTTCATGGAGATCGCGCGGGTTTTCCTACAACCACGTTGGGATATGGATACCCGTCACTCGCTGGTCGAGGTGACCCACGGTTACGCGCCGCATTACCTGACGCCGCGCGATCAGGTGTGGGCGAATTGGGTGCTTCGCGGAGAGTCACTTTCTTTGGCCCGCCAAAGAAAGTAACCAAAGAAAGGCGGGCCCGGTGCTGCTGCCCCTCGCTGACGCGTCGGCGTCAGCGAGGGGTACCCGAGTCGAGCGGGCTGGGGGCGGCGCGCCGAGAACCCGCTGCGCTCAAACACTCGTCGCTTAAAGGCCCCGCCCCCAGCCCGCTCGCCTCGGCAGCATCACAGGGGAAAGTCCAAAGAAAAAAAGCAGAAGCAAAACCAAAGCAGAAGCCACAGCAATGACAGAACCCACACGACGCCTCGAAGCGCAGCGAGGCCTTTGACGTTGCAGCCTCACCGGGTGTTGCCTTTCTTTGGTTACTTTCTTTGGCGAAGCAAAGAAAGTGACTCCGCGAAGCGCCCCGACTTCCCCCCCCGCTTCTCCACCACCCTTACATCGGTAATCGTCATCTCCCGATCCACCGCCTTGCACATGTCGTAGATCGTTAGCAGTCCGATCTGCACCGCGGTCAGGGCTTCCATCTCCACACCGGTCTGCCCGACACACTCCACCGTCGCGGTGCAGGTCACTGCTGACGCCGCGTCGTCCTCGTCAGCGATCGCGAAGTCCACCGCGATGCGCGTCAGCGCGATCGGATGGCAGAGTGGAATCAGGTCCGCAGTCCGCTTCGCACCCTGGATCGCAGCGATGCGTGCGATGCCGAGCACATCGCCCTTCTTCGAGGTGCCCGAAGCGATGAGAGCTCGCGTGGCCGGCTGCATCGCGATGCGACCGGTTGCGATGGCGACGCGGTGCGTGACGGCTTTGTCGCCCACATCGACCATGTGCGCCTGGCCCGACGCGTCGAAGTGCGTGAGCTTGGGCGCTGAGGATTTGTTGCTGTTCGCTTTCGGCATGTTCTTCGTCGCAATCGCACGAGGTGGGGAAGGGCTCGGCAAGTATCATAACCACCATGCATCGCGCTTCCCGCAACGATCGACTGAGCTGTTCTTCCCGGCCGCGCCCTCGCGTCGCGCGCCGCGCGATGGCGCTCGCATTGAGCGCGTCGATGATGTCGCTCCCGTTGCCTGTGGTGGCTGCAGGCGATCCACCGCTGCGAACCACCTTGCCCAACCTGGGCGACTCGGCCAGCGACGACCTCTCGCCGATCACCGAGCGCAAGCTCGGCGAGGAGATCATGCGGCAGGCGCGCGAGGCCGGCGACGTGATGGAGGACGCCGAATCCACCGAGTACCTCAACAATTTCGGCGCCACGCTGGTCGCGCATGTCGCGCTCGGCGACACGTCGCAGAGCTTCCAGTTCTTTTTCGTCAGCGATCCCCAGATCAACGCGTTCGCGCTGCCGGGCGGCTACATCGGCGTGAACTCGG
The DNA here is from genome assembly GCA_038318315.1 of Burkholderiales bacterium. Classification (GTDB taxonomy): domain Bacteria; phylum Pseudomonadota; class Gammaproteobacteria; order Burkholderiales; family Burkholderiaceae_D; genus CAHJXF01. Next base: position 11,542 of record JBBQCA010000069.1, read on the forward strand.
GGCTCGTCGTGGCGACCCAATCGGAGTCCGAACTCGCCTCGGTGATGGCTCACGAAATGGGGCACATCCTGCAGCGGCACATCGCGCGCTCGATCGCGCGCCAGAAGCAGACCAGCCTGGTCGCGCTCGCGGCTACGCTGCTCGGCGTGCTCGCGGCCTCGCGCGCCAACACCGTCGATGCGGGGCAGGCGGCGATTGCGGCGGGTCAGGGCTATGCAATCCAGGACCAATTGAACTTCGGCCGCGATGCCGAGCGCGAGGCCGATCGCGTGGGCTTTCAGATCCTGCAGAACTCGAACTTCGACGTGACCGCTATGGCGGCTTTCTTCGGCCGGCTGCAGCAAGCGACGCGCTTCTACGAGACCGGCGCACCGGCCTTCCTGCAATCGCACCCGCTGACGACCGAGCGCATCGCCGACGCGCAGAACCGCATTCGCGAATCCCCGTACAGGCAGCGGCCCGACAGCCTCGACTTCCAACTGATACGCGCGCGCCTGCGCGTGATCCAGAACACGACCGTGCAGGGCGTTCGCGACGCGCGCGCGGCGTTCGAGGATCAATTGAAGTCGGGTTCGTATGCGAGCGAGGCCGCGATCCGCTATGGTCTGGCGGTCGCTCTGTTGAAGCAGAACGATGCGAAGGGCGCACAGCAGGAGCTCGACAAGGTCAGGAAGCTGGTTCCGAAGCCCGATGCGATCCTCGCCAACCTGGCCATCGACGTGAAGCAGGCGTCGGGCGATGCCAAGGGCGCCATCGATCTCGCGAAGGCCGCACGTGCGCAATTCCCGCAATCGCGCATGCTCGCGCAGAACTATGCAGACTGCCTGCAGCAGGCGGGACGTCACGACGAAGCGATCGCGTTTCTGCGCGATCAGATGCAGCTCTATCGCAGCGAGCCCGTGCTTTACGAATTGATCGCCAAGAGCTATGCGGCCAGGGGCGAGATCATGGTGTCGCATCGCATGCTCGGCGAGGCGTATCTGCTTCGTGGCAGCGTGCCCGGTGCGCTCGAGCAGATGAAGATCGCGAGGACGAGCGCGCCGGCCAACGCGGACTTCTACGAGCTCTCGCAGATCGACGCGCGCGTGCGCGAGTTGCAGGTGCGCATGGAAGAGATCAGGAAGGCCGAGAAGGACGGCGGCTTGCGCAGCGCACGTTGACGGGTCGCGGCTGTCAACACTGCGTCAGCGCCGCGTATCGAGATCGGCGGGCACGACGATCGAGGGTCGTGGTTCGAACCCGAAGCGCGCAGGCACGGCATCGGCTGCGATCCGATGCAGGGGAAGTTCCAGAGGCGTGCTGGTCGCCGTGATCCAGCGCAGTTTCGCGTTCGTCGTTGCGACGGCATCCGCTGCGGCGACATCATGCCTCGTCGTCAGCCGCGCCATCGCGTCGTCGTCGAGCGCATCGCCGTCATCGTCGCGCAACAGGTCGGCGATCAGCGCCGTGTCGTGATCGTGGACCACCCCGATGCGACGCTCGCCCCCATCGAATTTCGCTTCGATCAGGAAGCGTCCGGCATCGTCGAGCCATACCGCCGACGGCACCGCCGATACGCCGGTATGCGCAACCAGGTCCCACGCGCCTGCCTGAAGCGGAACCAGCCGCCACACGAAGGGCGTGTATTCGAGTTCGACGAAGACGCGCTGCGGGCCGTTCTGGAAATACCAGCAGCGATCGGCCGCGACATAGTTGCGATTGATGAACGCGATCATCGCGGCATGCGTGATCGGCTGTCGCAGTCCCGCCTTCGCATCGCCCACGCGCCAGCGTCCGCGCGCATCGAGCAATAGCCATCCGGTGCAATCGGGCACGTTGGGCCACTTGGCGAGCGCCTGCTTGACGAGATCGTCCATGAGTTGTCCTTGCGTCAGGCTTGCGTGGGTGCGTCGGTCTTGCGATCGAACGCGGGTGAAGAGCGGTCGAGAGCTTACGCTTGGTGACGCGTGCGATCAAAGCGCGGCGACTGGCCGTTCAACGCGGCGCGTCGAGACTCGTCGTGCTCTGCGAGAAATTGCATGACGTGGCGCGGCATCCATTCGCGTCCTTCGCGACCCGCGTGCACGAAGCCCACGTGGCCGCCCTGATCGGGAAACTCGAGCGCGACCGCCGATGAAACCTCGGCGGGTGTCGGCAGTGCGCAGGCGGGCAGGAAGGGATCGTTTCTCGCGTTGAGGATCAGCGTAGGTACTTCGATATTCGTCAGCAGCGGCTTGCTCGATGCGCGCATCCAGTAATCGTCGGCATCGCGAAAACCGTGGAGCGGCCCGGTCACCACGTCGTCGAAGTCGTGCAGATCGCGCGCGGCTTCCAT
>JBBQCA010000070.1:0-13741 GCA_038318315.1 Burkholderiales bacterium
GTTCGTCGATCCGTTCGATGCCAACGGCATCTACGTGCTCGATGCGGACGGCATCAAGATCTCGATCGATGGCGGCCGCAACTGGATCTTCGATACCGCGATGACCACCGCGCTGCGCGGCGGCGACAAGCTCACGATCTCCGCGTCGCTGCTGCAAGACATGCAGTTCTCGAGAGGAGAGCGGCAGACGAGATTTGCGATGGGGACGGCAGGCGTCCTTGGCACGATGGACTTCGGTATCTTCTGGTTTCCGGTTCTGAACTCGATCGCGCTGCCGGGGCGGCCCGAGTCGGGGTTCTTCGATCCGCTTTCGGACCAGACCGATCGTGCGATCTATGTGGAGGGCGTGGGGCGCGGGATTCTGCGAGTCGGCGGCTTGCCGCAGTTGCCGCCGTTCCAGCCGCCGTCAGGTCTCGATCTCATGGAGTTTGCCGCGCTGGATTATTAGGAAAGCGCGCCGGGCCGGCACGGCGCGCGGGACGCGACTCTCAAAACGAAACTCTCCCGCGCCACATGTCCCGGTACATGACCCAGTCGCCGATGAGGCTGTAGATCGGATGCTTGAAGGTCGCGGGCCGGTTGTGTTCGAAGAAGAAGTGCCCGACCCACGCGAAGCCGTAGCCGCACAAGAGTGCGGCGAAAAACCACCACGCGTTGCCGGTCGCGATGCCTGCGATCACGCAGCCGATCACGCCGCTGGTGCCGATGAAGTGCAATCGTCTGCACGCGCGATTGCCGTGCTCGGCGAGATAGTAAGGATAGAACTCGGCGAAGTTGTGGAAGCGCTTCGCGGCTTCGGGTGTCGAGAGCTGATTCATCAAGAACCTCGCAGAGGGAGTGGGATTTCGGATGGCCTACGCGAGGCTGAGCTTCGCGTCGATCGCATCGATCGCATCGATCGCGTCGAGCTCCCAGCGCGCGCGAACGTTGAAGCCCAGATCGGGATTGGGCGCCGCGCCGTCGCGCTCGAGTCGCAGCGCGCCCGCGAGCGCGATCATCGCGCCGTTGTCGGTACACCACTGCGGCGCCGGGAAATACACGCGCGCGCCGCGCTTCGCAACTGCGGCGGCGAGTTCGGAGCGCAACAACGTGTTCGCGCCCACCCCACCTGCGACGACGAGGCGTTTCGATTGCGTCGCCTTCAACGCGGCCATCGATTTCGCGACGAGCACTTCCACGACAGCTTGTTGAAACGAGGCTGCGAGGTCGGCGCGCACCGCGTCGCACACGTTACCCGCGTTGCGCACCGCCGTGACGACCGCGGTCTTCAGGCCCGAGAAGCTGAAGTCGAGATTGCCCGAGTGAAGCATCGGTCGCGGCAAGGCGAACGCATCGGCCGCACCGAATTGCGCAAGCCGCGCGAGCGCCGGTCCGCCGGGGTAGGGCAGGCCGAGCAACTTGGCGGTCTTGTCGAAGGCTTCACCGGCGGCGTCGTCGAGGGTCTCGCCGAGGAGCTCGTAGCGACCTACGTCCTCCACCTTCATCAATTGCGTGTGACCGCCCGACACCAGCAACGCGACGAAGGGAAAGGTCGGCGGATCGTCGGACATCAGCGGCGACAACAGATGGCCCTCGAGATGATGGATGCCGATCACCGGCACATCGAGCGCGAACGCGAGCGCGTGCGCGAACGCGGTGCCGACCAGCAGCGCGCCCACCAGGCCGGGACCCTCGGTGCATGCGATCGCGTCGATGTCGTCGCGCGTCTTGCCGGCATCGGCCAGCACCGCTTCGATCAACGGCAGCACGCGGCGAATGTGATCGCGCGAGGCGAGTTCGGGCACCACGCCGCCATACGCCTCGTGCATCGCGGCCTGGGTGTGCAGGCGATGCGCGAGCAGCGCGCGCGCGGGTTCCGGCACCGCGCTGTCGTAGAGCGCAACACCGGTTTCATCGCACGAGGATTCGATGCCGAGGACGAGCATGGGGTGGCGTGGATAGACGGAGGTCGAGTATAGCGAGGCCCGCATCGAGGCTGGAGACGGACCGCGACGTCGCGATGATGCATCGTGGTGCGATGCACGGATGCGGGGCGGCAATCTGCTTTGAGGTGCATCTAGTCAAGTGGCCGTCGAGCTCTTGAGGATCGTGACGGTGGTGGCACGCGACTTGCGTCAAGCATTGCATTCTCCATGAACGGGATTGCAATGCCGCTGCCCAAATCAAACGACACGACTTCCGATTCGTTTCAAAGCGAACACGACCGCGCACACCAGCCTTCACGCCGCCGCTTCGTCGGCGCCGCGGCGTTGGGAGCGATCAGCGCGGCGAGCGTATCGATCGCGAGTCTGATCGACCCGCTGGTTCGTGCGGGTGCATGGGCCGCGGGCTCGGACAAGCCCGAGAAGGAGGAAGTCCGCATCGGCTTCATCCCGCTGACCGATTGCGCATCGATCGTGATGGCATCGGTGATGGGCTTCGACAAGAAGTACGGCATCAAGATCGTGCCCACCAAGGAAGCGAGCTGGGCCGGCGTGCGTGACAAGCTCGTCAACGGCGAGCTCGATGCCGCGCATGTGCTCTACGGCCTCATCTACGGTCTGCAGCTCGGCATCAGCGGCCCGAAGAAGGACATGGCGGTGCTGATGACCCTGAACAACAACGGCCAGGCGATCACGCTTTCGAAGAAGCTCGCGGACAAAGGAGCGATCGACGGGCCATCGTTTGCGAGCCTGGTTGCCAAGGAAAAGGGCGAATACATCTTCGCGCAGACCTTTCCCACCGGCACGCACGCGATGTGGCTCTACTACTGGCTCGCCGCATCGGGCGTCGATCCGTTCAGGGACGTGAAAGCGATCGTGGTGCCGCCGCCGCAGATGGTGGCCAACATGCGCGTGGGCAACATGGATGGCTTCTGCGTCGGCGAGCCCTGGGGCCATCGCGCCATCGTCGACAAGATCGGCATCACCGCCATCACCACGCAAGACATCTGGAAGGACCATCCCGAGAAGGTGCTCGGCACGCAGCTCGACTTCGTGAAGAAGTATCCGAACACCACGCGCGCGATGACGCTCGCGGTGCTCGAAGCGGGACGATGGATCGACTCGTCGCTGGCCAATCGATTGAAGATGGCCGAGACGGTGGCCGACAAGGCCTACGTGAACACCTCGGTCGACGTGATCAACCAGCGCATCCTCGGTCGTTATCAGAATGGCCTGGGCAAGACCTGGGACGATCCGAATGCGATGAAATTCTTCAACGACGGCGCGGTGAATTTTCCTTACCTGTCGGATGGCATGTGGTTCACCACCCAGCATCGTCGCTGGGGCTTGCTGAAGGACGACCCCGACTATCTCGCGGTCGCGAAGTCGGTCAACCAGATCGAGCTCTACCGGCAGGCCGCGAGCCAGTTGAACATCAACGTGCCCAGGGATCCGATGCGCACGTCCAAGCTGATGGATGGCGTCGTATGGGACGGCAAGAACCCCAAGGCGTATGCGGCGAGCTTCAAGGTCCACGCGTGAGCGCCGTGCTGAATCTCGTGACGAGCACGAGCGAGTCGCAGCCCGCGCGGGCGGTTGACGAGTCGTCGTTGATCGGCACCGAATCGGCGGTGCGCGCGGCCATACGGTCGACCGCGAGGGAAGGGGAAGTGTTGCCTCCTTCGAAGGCGATGCGATGGCTGCGCGAGCGGCCGCTCGCCGTGGTTTCGGCGCTCGTCCGGGCGCTCGTGCCGATGCTGCTGGGCGCACTCGTGATGACCGTACTCTGGGCTTTCATCGCCAGGCTCGTGCCGCAGATTCCCACGCCGCTTGCGACGTGGTACGAGGCGGTGAAGATCTTCAGCGACCCCTTCTATCGAAACGGGCCGAACGACCAGGGCATCGGATGGAATCTGCTGTCGTCGCTCGCGCGCGTGGGCATGGGTTTCGGGCTCGCGGCCGTGATCGGCATACCGCTCGGCTTCATGATCGGCCGCTTCGAATTTCTTTCGAGGATGTCGTCGCCCATCATCAGCCTGCTGCGTCCGGTGTCGCCGCTCGCGTGGCTGCCGATCGGACTGCTGCTGTTCAAGGCCGCCAACCCCGCGGCGATCTGGGCGATCTTCATCTGCTCGATCTGGCCGATGATCATCAACACCGCGGTGGGCGTACAGCGCGTGCCGCAGGACTACATGAACGTCGCGCGCGTGCTCAATCTTTCCGAGTGGAAGATCGTCACGAAGATACTCTTTCCCGCCGTGTTGCCGTACATGCTGACAGGCGTGCGTCTGGCCATCGGCACCGCGTGGCTTGTGATCGTCGCGGCCGAGATGCTGACCGGCGGCGTGGGCATCGGCTTCTGGGTGTGGGACGAGTGGAACAACCTCAACGTCACGCACATCATCATCGCGATCTTCGCGATCGGCATCGTGGGTCTGCTGCTCGAGCAGGCCTTGATCGCGCTCGCGAAGGCGGTCAGCTTCGGGGACGATTTCACATGAGCATGCCCAGGGTCAATCAAGGTGTGAACGAGGGGTCGAGCCTCGAACGCAAGACCGAGCGCTACATCGACGTGAACAGCGTCGAGATGGTGTTCACGACCAGGAAGGGTCGCTTCCATGCGCTGCGCGACATAGACCTGCAGGTCAGGAAGGGTGAGTTCGTCACCCTGATCGGGCACTCGGGTTGCGGCAAGTCGACGCTGCTCAATCTGGTCGCGGGTCTGCTCGAGGCGACCGGCGGCACGCTGATCTGCGCCGATCGCGAGATCGCCGGGCCCTCGCCCGAGCGCGCGGTGGTGTTCCAGAATCATTCGCTGCTGCCGTGGCTGACCTGCTTCGACAACGTCTATCTGGGCGTCGAACGCGTGTTCGCATCGCGTGAAACGAAAACGCAACTGGCCGAGCGCACGCGCGCCGCGCTTACGCTGGTCGGCCTCGACCACGCGTCGCAAAAGCGTCCGCATGAAATCTCCGGCGGCATGAAGCAGCGCGTCGGCATCGCGCGCGCGCTTGCGATGGAGCCCAAGGTTTTGCTGATGGACGAGCCCTTCGGCGCGCTCGATGCATTGACGCGCGCCCATCTGCAGGATGAGCTGCTGAAGATCGTCGGCAAGACCGGCTCGACCGTGCTGATGGTCACGCACGATGTCGATGAAGCGGTGCTGCTCTCGGACCGCATCGTGATGATGACCAACGGACCTGCGGCAACCATCGGCGAGATTCTCGCCGTCGATCTCGCGCGTCCGCGCGATCGCATCGCATTGGCCGAAGACCCGGCGTACGTGCACCACCGCGCGGCCGTTCTCGAATTTCTCTATCGGCGTCACGGGATGCCGAGCGAGAAGCAGGCGGCTTGAGGATCCGGATGATGGACGGCTCCGGCTACCCCAGGCAAAAACTGGTCCTGGTCGGCAACGGCATGGCGGGCGTGCGCACGCTCGAAGAGCTGTTGAAGATCGCGCCCGACCTCTACGACATCACGGTGTTCGGCTCGGAGCCGCACGCCAACTACAACCGCATCCTGCTCTCGCCGGTGCTGGCCGGCGAGCAGACCATCGCCGACATCATGTTGAACGAGGTCGACTGGTATGCGGCGAACCGCATCACGCTGCATCTGAACAAGACCGTCGCGAAGATCGATCGCGTCCATCGCGTCGTGATCGCCGGCGACGGCACGACCGCACCTTACGATCGCCTGCTGCTCGCGACCGGATCGAACCCCTTCATCCTGCCGATCCCCGGCAAGGAACTCGATGGCGTCCTGACCTATCGCGACATCGCCGACACCCACGGCATGATCGCCGCGGCGGCAAGCTACAAGCATGCGGTCGTGATTGGTGGCGGCTTGCTCGGTCTCGAAGCGGCCAACGGCCTCAATCTGCGCGGCATGGACGTCACCGTCGTGCACATCATGCCGTGGCTGATGGAGCGCCAGCTCGATCGCGTCGCCGCGAAGATGCTGCAGCATTCGCTCGAACAGCGCGGGCTGAGCTTCATGCTGGAAGCGCAGACCGAGTCGTTGATCGGCAACGAGCAGGGCCGTGTGCGTGCGGTGCGCTTCAAGGACGGCAGCGAGATTCCCGCCGACCTGGTCGTGATGGCGGTCGGCATCCGGCCCAATACGGCGCTCGCGCAATCGGCGGGGCTGCAATGCTCGGCGCGACCCGGCGGCATCCTCGTCAACGACACGATGCAGACCTACGACCCGCGCATCTACGCGGTGGGCGAGTGCGTCAACCATCGCGGCAGCGCCTACGGCCTGGTCGCGCCGCTGTTCGAGATGGCGCGGGTGTGCGCCACCCATCTCGCGCAATTCGGCATCGGGCGCTATGCCGGCTCGGTGACCTCGACCAAGCTCAAGGTCACCGGCATCGACCTGTTTTCCGCAGGCGATTTCTCAGGCGGTGCGGACACCGAAGAGATCACGCTGTCGGACCCGATCGGCGGCGTCTACAAGAAGCTGGTGCTGCGCGACGACAAGCTGATCGGCGCCTGCCTCTACGGCGACACGGTCGACGGCGCGTGGTACTTCAAGCTGCTGCGCGAAGGCAAGAGCGTCGCGGAGATTCGCGACCATTTGATGTTCGGCGAAGACAACCTCGGCGACACCGGGCATCAGGGCCAGAGCAAGGCACTCGCGATGGCCGACGACGCCGAAGTCTGCGGCTGCAACGGCGTCGCGAAAGGAACGATCTGCAAGGCGATCAAGGAGAAGGGCCTCTTCACGCTCGACGACGTACGCAAGCACACCAAGGCCTCGTCGTCGTGCGGCTCGTGCACGGGCCTGGTCGAACAGATCCTGATGTTCGTGGCCGGCGGCGACTACTCGTCGACGCCTACTGAAAAACCGATCTGCGCATGCACCGATCGCACCCATCAGCAGGTGCGCAACGTGATCCGCGAGCAGCATCTGATCTCGATTCCCGCGACCATGCACTTTCTCGAATGGCGCACGCCCAACGGCTGCGCCACCTGCCGGCCCGCGATCAACTATTACGTGCTCTCGACCTGGCCGAAGGAAGCGAAGGACGATCCGCAATCGCGCTTCATCAACGAACGCGCGCATGCCAACATCCAGCGCGACGGCACGTTCTCGGTGATCCCGCGCATGTGGGGCGGCGAGACCAATGCGAGCGAATTGCGGCGCATCGCCGACGTCGTCGACAAGTACAAGATCCCGACCGTCAAGGTGACCGGCGGGCAACGCATCGACCTGCTCGGCGTGAAAAAAGAGGATCTGCAAGGCGTATGGAGCGACCTCGACATGCCGAGCGGTCACGCCTACGCGAAAGCGCTGCGCACCGTGAAGACCTGCGTGGGCAGCGAATGGTGCCGCTTCGGAACGCAGAACTCGACCCTGATGGGCCAGCAGCTCGAGCGCGCCCTGTGGCGCATGTACGCACCGCACAAGGTCAAGATCGCGGTGTCGGGCTGCCCGCGCAATTGCGCCGAGAGTGGCATCAAGGACGTGGGCGTGATCGGCGTCGACTCGGGTTGGGAGATCTATGTGGCGGGCAACGGCGGCATCAAGACCGAGGTCGCGCAGTTCCTCGTCAAGGTGAAGACGCACGAGGACGTGCTCGAGACGGCCGGCGCGTTCCTGCAGCTCTATCGCGAAGAGGGGTGGTATCTCGAACGCACCGTGCATTACGTGGCGCGCATGGGGCTCGATCATGTGAAGAAGCGTGTCGTCGACGATGCCGAAAATCGCGCCGCGCTCTACGAGCGCCTGCAGTTCGCATTGCAGGACGAGCCCGATCCGTGGCACGAACATCGGCGCGCGGCGATCGACGTGAGGCAGTTCGAGCCGGTGGCTACGGTTTGAGAAGCGCGATGACTGAGCCCACCGAGCACTGGATGGACATCTGCAGCGTCGATGACGTGCCGGTGCTGGGGGCGCGCGTGGTCGAGCGCAAGGTCGGCGGCAACATCGCGATCTTTCGCAGCCAGGACGATCGCGTGTTCGCGCTACTCGATCGCTGTCCGCATCGCGGCGGCCCGTTGTCGCAAGGCATCGTGTTCGGCGATCGCGTCGCGTGTCCGTTGCACAACTGGAGCATCGGGCTCGCCGATGGCATGGCGGCGTTGCCCGACGAAGGCTGCACACAGGCGTTCACGGTGCGCGTCGATGCCGGCCGCGTCCATCTCGATGCGCGCGAGGTGCGCACGATCGCGATCGTTGCGCTTGCGGCGTGAACCCCCTCCATCTGGAGGGTGAGGCGTCTGCGTCGGTCGAGACGCGCTCGACCTGTCCTTACTGCGGCGTGGGCTGTGGAGTAGTCATCGAGTCGCGCGCCAACCAGATCGTCGGTGTGCGCGGCGACCCCGACCACCCGGCCAACTTCGGACGACTGTGTTCCAAGGGCAGCACGCTGCACCTGACCGCGACACCCGCGGTGATTCGCAATGCACGCCTGCACGCGCCCGAACTGCGCACGACGCGCGATGCGCCGCGCGTGCGCGTCGACTGGGACACGGCGCTCGACCATATCGCCGATCGCTTCGCGGAGATCATCGCAACCGACGGCCCCGATGCGGTCGCCTTCTACATTTCAGGCCAGTTGCTGACCGAGGACTACTACGTCTTCAACAAGCTCGCGAAGGGATTGATCGGCACCAACAACGTCGATACCAATTCGCGCCTGTGCATGTCGAGCGCGGTCGCGGGCTACAAGCAGACGCTGGGCGCCGATGCCCCGCCCGCCTGCTACGAGGACATCGACCATGCCGACCTGTTGCTGATCGCGGGATCGAACACGGCGTATGCGCATCCCATCCTCTATCGCCGTATCGAGGACGCGAGGGCGCGCGCGGCAGGCAAGGGCGCATCGCTCCGGACCATCGTCATCGATCCGCGTCGCACCGACACCGCGCGCGAGGCCGACCTGCATCTGGCGATCATCCCCGGCACCGATGTCGCGCTGTTCAACGGTCTGCTGCATCTGTGCCTGTGGGACGACCGAATCGCGACCGACTACATCGCGGCGCATACCGAAGGCTGGCCCGAACTGAAGCGCCTGGTGCGCGACTACACGCCGCGCTTCGTCGCCGCCACCTGCGGGATCAGCGAAGACGATCTCGCGACCGCCGCGCGCTGGTTCGGCGAGGCGCGCGCAGCACTGTCCTTGTACTGTCAGGGATTCAATCAGTCGTCGGCCGGCACGGCGAAGAACGCCGCGCTGATCAATCTGCATCTCGCGACCGGACAGATCGGGCGAGCCGGCGCAGGACCCTTTTCGTTGACCGGCCAGCCCAATGCGATGGGTGGTCGCGAAGTGGGCGGCATGGCGAACCTGTTGTCCGCGCATCGCGATCTGAACGATCCCGTGCATCGCGCCGAGGTCGCCGCGCTGTGGGGCATAGCGCGCGTGCCGGCGACGCCCGGCAAGACCGCGGTCGAATTGTTCGAGGCGATCGCCGAGGGTTCGATCAAGGCCGTGTGGATCGCGTGTACCAATCCCGCGCAATCGATGCCCGACCAGAAGCGCGTGCATGAGGCGCTGGCCAAGGCCGAGCTGGTGGTGGTGCAGGATGCGTTCGCGAACATCGCGACCGCGCGTTACGCCGACGTGCTGTTGCCGGCTGCGACCTGGGGCGAGAAGGGCGGCACCGTCACTAACTCCGAGCGTCGCATCAGCCGCGTGCGGCGGGCGGTGGAGCCGCCCGGTACGGCGCGCGACGACTGGGCGATCGTGTGCGACTTCGCGCGACGGCTCGAGCAACGATTGCCGCATGGCCGCGACCGCCCAAGCCTGTTTCCCTATGGTTGCGAAGAAGAAATCTGGAACGAGCATCGCGAATCGACGCGCGGTCGCGATCTCGACATCACCGGCCTTTCGTATGCGACGCTAGACACGCGCGGCCCACAGTTCTGGCCGTTTGTCGAAGGCGCCTCCGAAGGCACCGGGCGGCTCTACGCGGACGGTGTGTTCCCCACGCCATCGGGCCGTGCGCGCTTCGTCGCCACGCCCTACAAGCCGGTTGCCGAACCGGTCGATGCGCGCTTCCCGTTCGCGCTCAACACCGGACGCCTGCGCGATCAATGGCACGGCATGAGCCGTACCGGTACGGTTCCGCAACTGTTCGGGCACGTGGCGGAACCATCGGTCGAATTGTCCGGCATCGACATGACGCGGCGTCTGCTGGCCGATGGCGATTTCGTGCAGTTGTCCAGCCGTCGCGGCGGTCAGGTGCTGCGCGTGCAGCAGTCCGATGCGATGCGCGCCGGCCAGGCCTTCATCGCGATGCATTGGGGAGAAGAGCATGTGGCCGGCGCGGGGGCGAGGCACGGCGTAAATACCTTGACGTCGCCCGCGATCGATCCCGATTCGAAGCAGCCGGAGTTGAAGCACGCGGCTCTGCGCATCGTGAAGCTCGACCTGCCGTGGCGGCTGGTCGCATTCGCGTGGGTCGATGAAGATGCGATGTTCGCGACGCTGGCGCGCCTGAGTGCGCAGTTCGCGCGCTTTGCGTATGCCAGTTGCGTGCCGTTCGGCCGCACCGGGAATGCCGAGGGCACGCCGTCGCGCGTGGGCATCCTGTTTCGCGGCGCTCATGACGAGGCGCTCGATCGCGCGGGTGTCGCGGAAATCGAAGCAGCCCTGGGCATCGACGACCGCGTGAATATCGATGCCGCGCGCGATCGGATCGATGTGCAACTCCTGAAGTACGAAGACGCGCGCCGCGGGCACGCGCGCCGCGTGCTGGTGCGAGACGGCGTGCTGGCCGCGGTGTCGTTGTGCGGCGACTGGTCGGCCGAAACCTGGTTGAAGGAATATCTCCAAACCGCGATGCCGGTTGCATCGCTCGGCCGCCTTCTGTTGAAGCCGGGCAGCACCGCGCCCGCGGGTTTCAAGTCGCGCGGTCGCGTCGTCTGCAACTGCCTGAACGTGGGTGAGGGCGAGATCGCGTCCGCGCTCGCATCGTTCGAAGGCCGGGGAGACGGCGACAGCGATGGCGATGACGCGACGCGACTGGCTGCGCTTCAGCGACAGCTTCGCTGCGGAACCGAATGCGGCTCCTGCCTGCCTGAGTTGAAGCGCATGGTGCATGCATCCCGTGGCATGGTTTCTGCGTAATCAAGTCGTAAACTGGCACGGGGTCGAACACGCGACCGAACATGCGATCGAACGGCGGTTCCATGAATCAAACCGCATTGCCATGCGCGCAATACATCAAGGAGATCGGCCGCGGCCGCGACAACGCGCGCGCACTGTCGCGCGATGATGCGTTCACGGTGTGGGGCGCGCTGCTCGACGGCCGCATTGCGGAGCTCGAGACCGGTGCGATCCTGATGGCGATGCGCATCAAGGGCGAGTCGGTCGAAGAGATCGCCGGTTTCCTCGCGGCGACCGAATCGCGGGGGCTTCGCCTGGCCACGCCGCGCGATGCGCATGACGTCGATTCGATACCGGTCGTGATCCCGAGCTACAACGGCGCGCGCAACATGCCCAATCTCACGCCGCTGTTGGCCTGCCTGCTCGCGCGTGAAGGCGTGCCGGTGCTGGTGCACGGCAAGACCGCGACGCCCGCAAGCAAGGCCGATCGCGAGGCGCTGCGCACGGCGCATGCCTTCGATGCCCCCAACTTCACGAGCCCGCCACCGCCGCGCGTCACGAGCGGGGAGATCTTCGAGACGATGAGCCTGCCGGTGTGCCGCAACGTCGAAGACGCGGCCGCGCAGTGGGCGCGCGGCGAGCCGGTGTTCATGTCCATCACCGATCTCAATGCCCCGCTCGCTCGCGTGCTCGCCTTGCGCCGCGCGATGGGCGTGCGCAGTCCGGCGCACACGCTGGTGAAGCTGCTGCAACCTTTCGACAGCCACGCAGTGCGGCTGGCGAGCTTCACGCATCCCGAGTATCACGACGCGCTGTCGGCGTACTTCACGCAATTCGCGCAGGCGGGTGACGTGCTCCTGATGCGGGCGACCGAGGGCGAGCCGGTCGCCAATGCGCGCCGGGCCGCAACCATCGAGCGCTTCCACGACGGTGTCGCCGCGATCGTGGTCCATGGCGAGAGCGGCGTCGTGCGCGAGTTGCCGCTCATTCCCGAGTCGCGCGACGCGGCCACGACCGCGGTGTGGATACAGGCCGTGCTGTCGGGCGAGCGTCCGGTGCCGGCTCCGATCGCCGCGCAACGCGACGCGATCCTCGCGACGCGTGCAGCGATGCGAGAGGGCACGCAACACGGGAAGGACGCGGGCGCCACGGCCCGGCAAGCGGCCGCTTGAACGGGGTGCCGCGTTCCAGAGTTCGCGGGAACGACGGACGTGCTCAGGGCGCCTTGGGCTCCGCCAACGAACGCGATGCCTGGCCGAACACATAGCGCCATCCGCTCGCATAGCGCACATAGGTATCGCTGTACCAGAGCCGCGACTCGAACGGCTTGCCGACCTCCAGGCCCTTGACCCACAACAGCGCTGTGACCACGGCGGTGTCGCCCCATACGCGCACCTTGCGCTGGCTGGCTTCCTGACGCTGGTAGATCGTCTTGCCGCTTCGCGCCTCGGTCAACAGATCCTCCTTCGAGAAGGTCTTGCCCGAGCCGGTGACGAGCACGAAATCGTCGGCGAGAATCTTCGCCATCGTCGCGGCATCGTTGCGCATGACCGCGGCCTGATATTCGACGTCGAGCGCCGCGACGGCTGCGGCGTCGAGTGCGGCGTCGTCCGCCGCCCGTGCGACCGAGCCTTCGAGCATGCACGCGATGGCGATCAGCGAAGCGCGGAGCATGAAAATGCTGGTGGTCGTTTGCATGGTGCTTCCTCAAAGAATCGGAGCATGAAGCGCGCGTGTTGCGAATGCCCGGGTTAACTTGCTTTGGCCGACGCTTGCGTCGCGGCCGGAACGACGCATTCCCTGTCATGTAAAATTCTGCGCGATTCCGGCAATGCGTTGTCGACCCCCTACCCTCGACGCAACCGGTGCAAGGAATAGCTGGTAACCGATGCCAGGCATCCTTCGCTTTCTGGAGAGACCATGGCTCAAGCGACACGGCTGATCAAGAAGTATCCCAATCGCAGGCTTTACGATACGCAGACGAGCACCTACATCACGCTTGCCGACGTCAAGCAACTGGTGCTCGCGCAAGAAGACTTTCAGGTCATCGATGCGAAGTCGCAGGATGACCTGACTCGTTCCATCCTCATGCAGATCATTCTCGAAGAAGAAGCGGGCGGCGCGCCGATGTTCACGTCGCCGATGCTGTCGCACATGATCCGTTTCTACGGCAGCGCGATGCAGGGGATGATGGGTTCGTACCTGGAGAAGAACATCCAGGCCTTCATCGACATCCAGGAAAAGTTGAAGGAACAGTCCAAGCAGTTGTACGACACCAAGGGCTTCGGTCCCGAGTTGTGGCCGCAGTTTCTCGCGGGGCAGGCGCCGATGATGCAGACGATGATGGGCAACTACATCGAGCAGAGCAAGAACATGTTCATGCAGATGCAGGAGCAGATGCAGAGCCAGACGCGCTCGATGTTCGGCGGCGCCTTTCCGTTTGCCGGCGCGGCGTCCACCCCCACGCCGCCTGCCGGCGACAAGTCGAAGAAGTAGCCGCTTGATTATTTCCGCCACTGCCGAATCGACTGCGTCCACCGACTCGATCGCGCCTTTCCCCCCAGCACCCCGGATCGGCTTCGTCTCCCTCGGCTGTCCCAAGGCCCTGGTCGATTCCGAGCAGATCCTCACGCAGTTGCGTGCCGAGGGTTACGAGACGTCCAAGAGTTACGACGGCGCGGACCTCGTGATCGTCAACACCTGCGGCTTCATCGATGCGGCCGTGCAGGAATCGCTGGACGCGATCGGCGAGGCGCTGGCC
>JBBQCA010000071.1:0-13631 GCA_038318315.1 Burkholderiales bacterium
GCGTCGTAGCCGGCCGCGCGCAGCTGCGTCGTGTCGGCTTCGGTGAAGCTCTGGTACTTGCCCTTCAGGGCTTCGGGAAAGGCGACGTATTCGATCAGCCCTTCGGCGATCTGCTGGTCGAGCGACAGCGCGGCATGCCCTGCATGACGACGCAGGCTGTTGACCACCGACATCGCCACATCATTGAAGGTTTGCGCGCGACCGGTACCCAGGTTTTAGATACCCGACGTGCCGTGTTCGAGGAAGTGCAGGTTGACCTTGACGACATCCTCGACCGACACGAAGTCGCGCTGCTGCATGCCGTCGCCATAGCCCGCATGGCCTTCGAACAACTTCACGCAACCGTCGGCGCTGAACTGGTTGAAGTTGTGAAAGGCCACCGACGCCATGCGGCCTTTGTGCGACTCGCGCGGACCATAGACGTTGAAGTAGCGAAAGCCCGCGATCTGATGCTTCGCGTCTGGCAGACGCCGGCGCACGACCTGATCGAACAGGAATTTCGAATAGCCATAGACGTTGAGCGGCCGCTCGGCGCCGCGCTCTTCGACGAAGCGCGGGCCCGCGCCATAGGTCGCCGCCGACGACGCATAGAGGAACGGGATGTGCTGCTCGCCGCACGCGTCCATCAGCGCGAGCGAGTAGCGATAGTTGTTGTCCATCATGTAGCGGCCGTCGGTCTCCATCGTGTCCGAGCACGCGCCCTGATGCAGGATCGCGCGCACGCGCCCGAAGTCGCCGCGCGTGAAGCGCGCGATGAAGTCGCCGCGATCCAGGTAGTCCGCGATCTCGCAATCGACCAGGTTGCTGAACTTGTCGGCCTGCGTCAGATCGTCGACCGCGATCACGTCGGTCTCGCCGCGATCGTTCAGGGCCTTGACGAGATTGCTGCCGATGAAGCCGGCTGCGCCGGTGACGATGTAGGTCATGGGATGTAGGTCATGGGGATGCGCTTGGGGTACAAGACATGGAGGCACGAAGCGGGCGCACATGATATCGCTGGTGCGTATCGCGACTAGCGCATTCGACGGAGGTTGCGTCAGCAGGGATCAATGGCATCGGGCGGAATACGGTCGCGCGTTGTCGGGTGGGCGCGACGCAGGACGTCAGACCATCCTCCCACCCGGACGCATCCATCCGCGAAAATTTAGGCGTTCTAATCAGACTCGCGCGACCCGCAAATGAAGTGAGACAGGGCTTTAACAACAGCGTTCGTTGACTTAGGCCGCATCGCCCGGATACGGTTCGGTGCTGTCTAAATCACGTTAGGGTGTCAGGCCCCAGAAGAATCGCTGATGGCATACCAATCGCTAAGAACGCAGTTACTGGGTCTCGCAGGCTGGCTCCTTGCTACCTTTGCCGCTGGCAGCGTCGGCGCAATTGCCTCTGCGAGAGCTGGCATCTTCTACGGGCAACTCGTTCAGCCGGCTTGGGCTCCGCCGGCGTGGCTGTTTGGTCCGGTTTGGTCTGTGCTCTACATCCTCATGGCGGTGGCCGCGTGGCTGGTTTGGCGCAAACACGGCTTTCAGAGCGCTTCCACGGCGTTGTCGCTCTTCGTCATCCAACTTTTCGCGAACGCACTTTGGACTTGGCTGTTCTTCGGGCTGAATCGCGGTGCGCTTTCGCTCGCCGAGATCGCAGTCCTCTGGCTGCTTATCGTCGCCACCATCCTCGCGTTTTGGCCGCTGCAACGGCTGGCCGCGCTTATGCTGGCTCCTTATCTGGCTTGGGTGAGCTTTGCCTCGGCACTCACGTTTGCCTTGTGGCGGCTCAATCCCACGGTCCTTGGCTAGGTGAAGTTGGAGTTGGAGTTGCCCCGCATTCGCCGAGGGTTTTTGGCTTGGATCTCAAGCCGGTTCAAGGTGCTCGGTCGTAGCCTTGTCCACGGTCGGCGCGGCGCTTGCGACGCAGGCGCCGACGGTGGTCAAGGCGGGTTGATGGGCGTGCTCGAAGTTTAGCGGTGATCGGTAGCTGAGCGCGCTGTGCCGTCGTCGCGGGTTGTACCAGCCTTCGATGTAGGTGAACAGCGCGAGCCTGGCTTCGGCCTTGGACTGGAAGCTGTGACGATCGATCAGTTCGCATTCGAGGCTGGCGAAGAAGCTCTCGGCCATGGCGTTGTCGTAGGCGTCGCCGACGGTGCCCATCGAAGGGCGCACGCCCATGGCGTTGCAGCGCTTGCCGAACTCGATGGCGGTGTACTGCGGCTTCCTCTGCTCGAGCGCCATGTTGAGCGCGGCCAGCACCAGGTCGCCGGTCATGCGCTCGCCGATCGACCAGCCGACCACGCGGCGACTCCAGACATCGAGCACGATCGCCAGGTAGAGGAAGCCGCCCAGGTCGGGACGTAGGTCATGTCGGCGACCCAGAGCTCGTTCGCAGCCGTAGCCGCGAACCGACGCTGGACGACATCAGGTGCCGGACGCTGCCGCTGGTCTCGATGCGTCGTGACGACATAGCCACGACGCCGGCTCACTCCCTGAATGTGAGCGCAACGCATCAGCCGGGCCACGCGCTTCCTGCTGATCGTGGTGCCTTGATCGATCAGCTCCGCGCGCACCCGCGGCATGCCGTAGGTCGCATGCGACTGCGCGTGAACGGTCCGGATGCGCTCGGTCATGACCGCATCGTCGATCGATCGTCGCGATAGTGCGCGACTACACCATGCATAGAAGCCGCTGACCGAGACCTTCAGCACACGGCACATCATCTCGACAGAAGCGTCGGCCTGGTTCGCGTTCACGAGTTCGAAGACGTCGTGGACGTCTTCTCTCCTTTGGCGGCGAACCAGGCCGTCGCCTTTGCTAGGATGTCGCGCTCCATCTGCAGACGTCGATTCTCCCGGCGCAGGCGCGTCAATTCCTCGCGCTCGACGCCGGTCAATCCGTCCTTGCCGGGCAATGGCTTGCCGGCGTCGATCGCGGCTTGGGCGACCCAGTTGGTGGTCGTCTGCGCGCTACATCCGAACTCGCGCGACAGCTCGCTGGGCGTTCGATCTGTCTTGGCCAACTCGACGATCTGTTCACGAAACTCTTGCGGGTATGGCGGTCTGCTTCTTGGCATCATGGGCTTCTTCCTTGCTAAGGATCGAGGCTCCACGAAACGGGGTCAACTTCAACTTCAACTTCAGGAGATACGCCGTGCCCTCGAAAGCTAAACCCCTCAGCAAGGCAGCCTTGGCGGCGTATGAAGCGAAGCGCGATCTCGCTGCAGACCTTCTGCAATCCGTGCGCGAGATGAAGGCCGGACAAGTCCGTGTCGCCTCCTCCCCGGTCATCGAAGCCCGTAACAAGACCGCCTCTCTCAATCGCAATTCGCAGCCTTGCTGGGTGTCTCGGTTCGCACGCTCCAAGAATGGGAGCGGGGCCGCAAGCAACGGAGCGGCGCGGCACGTACTCTGCTTGCAATCGCAAGTACCAATCCGAAGGCAGTCCTTGAAGTGGTCTCGCAATAGATGTCCAACCCGGCGTTCCAGCGAACGGCTTCGTCGCCGCTGAAACGATTCGTTGGGCTGCAGAAAGCACTTTCTCTTCCAACCACCCTGCATTGGAGGTCGAAATGAAGCGAGTTACTGGCATCGGCGGCATCTTCTTCAAGGCCAAGGACGCGCCTGCCTTGCAGGCCTGGTACAAGCGTCACCTCGGCATCGACGTTCAGGAATGGGGAGGCGCAGCCTTCACCTGGAGTGATGCGGAGGGCAAACCCACAGCTGGGACCACTATCTGGTCTATTGGTCCTACGGAAGGCGACCACTTCGCTCCAAGCAAGGCATCCTTTATGGTCAACTACCGTGTCGAAGACCTTCACGGTATTGTCGAGGTTCTCAAGGAAGAAGGATGCAACGTCCTCGACAAGATTGACGAGTCTGAGTATGGAAAGTTTGCCTGGGTCGTCGATCCAGAGGGAAACAAGGTTGAATTGTGGCAACCGCCTCCCGGCCAGTGAATTCGGCAGCGAGCTGCAGACGCAATCTGCGGCCTAACCCTGCGTTGCAGCCGACGTGGGAGCTTGTATCGGTTTAGTTGACATTCCGACCTAACGAAGGAAGTGTCCGATGACGGTGTCTTCGACATTCATTGCGTCTAGCGGCGACGGATACGAGTTGCTGATGGGGCGCTGGAGCCGGCGACTTGCCGGACCGTTTCTTGATTTCGTCGGCAGTGCGGATGGCGAATGCATTCTCGATGTGGGGTGCGGCACCGGCAGCCTCGCCTTTGCCCTGACGAAGAAGTGCCAGGTAAAGCAGCTGCGCGGCATCGACTTCTCGCCCGCCTATATCGAGCATGCCACGCGCCACAATCGTGACCCGAGGATCGCGTTCCAGGTTGGAGATGCCTGCGCGATGGACTTTCCGGATCACAGCTTCGACCGCGTCCTTTCACTGCTCGTACTGCACTTCGTTCCAAGTGCGGATCAGGCCATTGCCGAGATGCGACGCGTTGCCCGGCCGGGCGCCGTGGTCGGGGCGACCGTATGGGACGCGCGCGGCGGCCTCGTCGCCAACCGAATCTTCCTCGATACCGCAGCCGCGCTGGATCCCAAGGCAGGTGAGCGCCGGGCGGGTAACTTCACCCGCCCGATGACCCGGCCGGGAGAATTGGCGACCGCCTGGCGCGCCGCGGGCTTCAGCGACGTGGTCGAGACGACATTGAGTATTCGCATGGAGTTCGCATCGTTCGATGACTATTGGGCCCCCTACGTGGGCAAGGACGGGCCAAACGCCGAATACGTCACGGCGCTCGGCGAATCCGCACGAACCAGGCTTCGCGATGCGGTAAGGCTCGCGTACGTCGATGGGGAAGTGGATGGCCCGCGGTCGTACGCGGCGATCGCCTGGGCTGTGAAGGGCATTGCACCTGGATAAGACAATGGCGCCCAACCCGACGCTCGAGCCGGCGCCGCCATGCAGCGCGGCTGAACCAATTCGTCAGACGCCAGAAAGCCCCAGCGATGATCGTGCTCCATGAATAGATCGCCACTGTCATTCCTGTGAGCTTGCCCTCGCGCTCTCGCATTGCGATGTTCTACCAATCGCTCGATTTGGCTGATGCCTATTCGGTCCCTTAGCGATATATGCATAACCCGGCGTATATGCCCTGTTTGATCGGCCACACAGAAAGTGGCTCTAGCGGAAAGGAGAAGCTCATGACATTCCTCCGTACTGTGTCGGCGACCGAGGCGGTCGGGCCTGTCCGCGAGATGTACATGCGCTCGCAACAGCAACTCGGATACGTTCCCAACTACACCAAAGCATTTAGCCTGCGACCCGCGGTGATGGACGGCTGGGTGGCGCTGGTGACTTCCATACGCAGCAACATGAGCTTGCGGGATTACGAGCTGGCCACCCTGGCAGCCGCGCGCGCCTTGCACAGCTCGTATTGCATGCTGGCGCATGGCGCGGTCCTGGCCGAGAAGGTCTTCGATCCACTTTCAGTCGCCCAAATCGCTCTGGGACAAGTCGACGCCCCGCTTGAGCCCAAGGAGCAGGCCTTGATGGCCTTTGCCGAAAAAATTGCCAGCCAGGCGAACGACATCACGTCCTCGGACATTGAAAAGCTCCGAGTACTGGGCTTTTCGGATGAGGAGATCTTCGATATCGCAGCCACGGCGGCGGCGCGCTGCTTCTTCAGCAAGCTATTGGATGCGCTGGGCGCTGAACCAGATTCGAAATTCCTCGAGATGAATTCGCCCCTTCGTTCCGCTCTTGCGACAGGAAGGCCGATCAGCCATGAACCTGTCGAAATCGTTGAGCCGGCGCAATAATCGCAGGGACCGTTCCAATACGCAGCCCATGTCCGCCGCCCTTCAAATCCGCATATTCAAACCATTGACCGCTCAAGACTTGCCCATGCTTCATGCATGGCTGCAGCGACCCCACGTCGCAGAATGGTGGCGCGAGCCGACAACGCTGGCAGAAGTCGAGCGTGACTACCTGCCCGTCACGATGAATGAATCGTCGACGCGTGCCTACATTGCCATGCTTGACGACCAGCCCGTCGGATTCATTCAGTCGTACGTCGCGATGGGTTCAGGTGAGGGCTGGTGGGAACAGGAAACCGATCCTGGCACGCTGGGGATCGATCAGTTCCTGGCTGACGCCGAACAACTCGGACGCGGTCTCGGAAGTGCCATGGTCAGTGCCTTCGTAGAGTGGTTGTTGCAGGACCCGGCGGTCACGAAGGTGCAAGCCGACCCGTCGCCCGAGAATGAACGAGCCATTCGAAGCTACCGCCGCGCCGGCTTCATCGATCGCGGAGAAGTCGTCACGCCCGACGGCCCTGCCCTGCTGATGCTCCGGTACCGAAGCGACCCTGCCTTGTCGCAAGCGGACTGAGTCTTTCCCTGGCTCGTAACCGTCTGCCCACGGAGCGCTCCAGAGCTTCACAGACGACTCTGAAAGAAGATACATCATGCCCATGGTCAGTGAAGGCGGCTGCGTTTGCGGGTCTATCCGGTATCGCATCGAAGGACCTCCCGCCAATAGCATGGTGTGTCATTGCCGGACGTGCAGACGAGTTGCCGCCTCTCCGGTGGTGGCGTGGGTCACGTTCCCGAAAGATCGCTTCGCCACGATCAAGGGCGTGCCCTCGCAGTTTCAGTCGTCCGAGCTTGTCCGGCGAACGTTTTGTCCCTCGTGCGGAACCCCACTCACGTACGAGCACAGGGATCACGCTTCGTCCATCGACGTGACCACGTGCAGCCTCGACAACCCCAACGCGTTTTCGCCCACACCCCATTCGTGGCTCAGCCATGATCTGGACTGGGTGCACTTCGGCGATGGGCTGCCGACGTTCGCGGAGTGGCGTACATGACGACGTCGTTCAGTATTTTTTCCTATGGGAAAACATCATGAGCAAAGTCCTCGACGAAGTTCTGGCGGCGGGCAGGCGCAATCACCCTCGGGCAGAATCCTTCCATGCACATCAAAGTAGACGATCTGTCCGGCACCGAAATCCATGAACTGTTGCAAGAGCACCTTCGGAGCGTGGCGTCGCACTCGCCGCCCGAGAGCGTGCATGCGTTGAATATCGAAGCCCTGCGTCAGCCAGACATCACGTTCTGGACCGCCTGGGAAGGCGCTCAGCTACTGGGCTGTGGGGCAATCAGGGAGTTGGATGCCCGGCATGCGGAAATCAAATCGATGCGCACGTCGTCATCGCATCTCAGAAAAGGCGTGGCGAAAAGGCTGCTCGGTCACATACTCGAAGAAGCCAAGCGCCGTTCCTACAGCCGTGTGAGTCTGGAAACGGGATCGATGGAAGCCTTCGAACCCGCTCGTAATCTGTACGCCGACTTTGGGTTTGAATATTGCGAACCATTTGCGGAATACGTGGAAGACCCGCATAGCGTGTTCATGACCAGAAAGCTTTGAATCAGCCCGACGTTGCATTCGCCACGCCGGTTTCGCGTTCGAGGAGGAGTGCATGAACATGTTCAAGAGCACAGGCAAATCGGAATTGACGGCATCGGCTTTGGTGGCACGCGCAGACAGGCTCGGTGCAACCGGTTGCGCGTGGGGCGCGGCGGTTCTTCTGCTGCTGACAGGCTGCACGACGGTGATTCCTCGATTGGACGCTAGATTCGACACGGATACGCTCGGCGCGGTCCCATCTGCGACTCCGGCACCGACGCCGCCGAATGACACGCTGGTCTGGAGGACCCAGTTTTTCACATCGACTGTGGTCAACGACCCTGCTGGCGGGCGGACGGTGCGCGTCGCGCCGTTGCCGGCGTTTACGGCGTCGCCCGACGGTCGGATAGTTTTTCTGATCGCGTCGACCGAGCCTTTCACCACCAGCCCCGTAGCGAACATACGCGGCAGCGTGCGGCTCCGGCTCGTTGGCCTCGGAACCGTAGGCTTCGGATTGCGGCTCGTTCAGGGCGGGCACCCGCTCGACTACATCGGAGGTGTCGAACTCACAAATTTCCTGCCCCCGTCGATTGGAAGCGCAACCGTCATTCGTGGGTTCAGCGGCACCAGGTTCGGCGACCCTTTCGCGCTTCCCTCCGTCGGCCCGATCTCGGGCTACAGCTCCGGGAACGTGATCGATATCAACTGGACCATCGATCAGGCTTCACGTACTTTTACAGCCAGCATTTTGGATGGAGCTTCGCAATCGGTCACGTTTCCAGCCGTGTCCGAGTCCGTTGCGACGACCCCTGTTCAGGTGATCTCCATCAGTTTCTGGATGCAGAGGCCGACGTCGAGCACGGTGGTGTTCATCGACAAATTGCTCTCCGAAGAATATCGATGAAATATCCGGCGGGACGCCGTCTCTCAGAACAACTCGTCGGCCGTCACCACCGAAGTGCCGAGCTTGCCGACCACGATGCCGCCGGCGCGGTTCGCGTAATCGACTGAACGACGCTGGTCGGCGCCCGCGGCGAGCAAGGTCGCAAGGGTCGCGATCACGGTGTCGCCGGCGCCGGTCACATCGAACACTTCGCGCGCCTGTGCGGGAACGTCGTAACGCTCGAGCGCGTCTTCGCGCGGCTCGAACAATGTCATGCCCTCTTCGGCGCGCGTGACCAGCAGCGCTTCCAGGCCGAGCGAGTCGATCAGATTCTTCACGCGCACTTCGAGATCGGATTCGCTGGTCCATCGGCCGACCACCTCGCGCAGCTCGGCACGGTTGGGCGTGAGGATGCTCGCCCCTTCGTAGCGCGCGTAGTCGTCGCCCTTGGGATCGACCAGCACGCGACGCTCGACACGGCGCGCGGCTGCGATCATGCGGCCGATGTGCGTGAGGCCGCCCTTGCCGTAATCGGACATCACCACCACGTCGTATTGCGCGAGCAGCGCGACGAACTGTTCGAGCTTGTCGGCCAGCACTTCGCGGCTGGGCGCGTCCTCGAAATCGACACGCACGAGTTGCTGCTGACGACCGATCACGCGCAGCTTGATGGTCGTGGGCAGATGGTCGACGCGAGGCCGATGCGATGCCGGTCTCGGCGAGCAGTTCGGCGACGCGCTCGCCGGGCTCGTCGCGACCGACCACCGACAGCAGGCCGACCTTCGCGCCGAGCGCCGCGGCATTCTTCGCGACGTTGGCCGCGCCGCCCAATCGATCCTCACGTCGCGTAACGCGCACCACCGGCACCGGCGCTTCCGGCGAGATGCGTTCGACATCGCCGAACCAGTAGCGATCGAGCATCACGTCGCCGACCACGAGCACGCGCGCGGCGGCAATGCGACTGCGATCGAATGTATCCATCGCAGTATTACTTGGCGAGCAGCGTTGTCGACTGCGCCGACGAGCGCACTGCGGGCCTGCCGATCGGGATGTAGTCGAGGTCGTAGGCCGCGATGCGCTCGGGGTCGTAGAGATTGCGTCCGTCGAAGATCACCTTCTCCGACAACTTGCTCTGCATCGCATCGAAGTCGGGACTGCGAAATGCCTTCCACTCGGTGACGATAATCAGCGCATCGCAGCCTTCGAGCGCGGCTTCGGGCGTATCCGCATAGGCGACGCGCGCGAGCCATTCGGGTTGGTCGGCATAGTCGAGCGCCAGCACGCGTTTCGCTTCGTCCATCGCGACCGGATCGTGTGCCGTGATCGCGCCGCCGCGTTCGAGCACCTGACGAATCAGCACGCGCGACGGCGCTTCGCGCATGTCGTCGGTATTGGGCTTGAACGCCAGCCCCCACAACGCGAAGCGGCGACCCGAGAGGTCTTCGCCGAAGCGCGCGATCAGCTTGTCGACCAGCACGTGCTTCTGCGCTTCGTTGGCGGCCTCGACCGCTGCGAGGATGCGCGACGGGCGCCCCGCCTCGATGCCGCTGCGTTTCAAGGCCTGCACGTCTTTCGGAAAACACGAGCCGCCGTAGCCGCATCCCGCATACAGGAAGTGATAGCCGATGCGCGGGTCCGAGCCTATGCCCTGACGCACCAGCTCGATGTCGGCGCCGAGCACTTCGGCGAGGTTGGCGAGTTCGTTCATGAACGAGATGCGCGTGGCCAGCATCGCGTTGGCCGCGTACTTGGTCAGCTCGGCCGAGCGCACGTCCATGAACAGCATGCGTTCGTGATTGCGCTGGAATGGCGAATACAACGATCGCATCACGCGACGCGCACGCTCGCCGGGTGCGTCGGACGCGCAACCGAGCACCACGCGGTCGGGTCGCATGAAGTCGTCGACCGCGGCGCCTTCCTTCAGGAACTCGGGGTTGGAGACGACCGTGAATTCGACGCCGGAGCCGCGCTTGGCGAGCTCGTCGGCGATCGCTTCGCGGACCTTGTCGGCGGTGCCAACCGGCACGGTGGATTTATCGACGACGACCTTGAACCCGGCCATGTGCCTGCCGATGCTGCGCGCCGCCGCGGTCACGTACTTGAGGTCGGCCGAGCCGTCTTCATCGGGCGGCGTGCCGACCGCGATGAACTGCACCTCGCCATGCGATACGGCTTTCTCGACATCGGTCGTGAACGAGATGCGGCCGGCCTGGCGATTGCGCGTCACCATCTCGAGCAGCCCGGGCTCGTGGATCGGAATGCCGCCGCCGTTGAGGATGTCGATCTTCTTGGCATCCACGTCCAGGCACACCACATGATTGCCGACCTCGGCCAGACAGGCGCCCGTGACGAGCCCCACATAGCCGCTGCCCACGATCGTGACTTTCATCGCTTCAATTCCTTTGAGTTTCGAGTTCTTCGGTACGGCGCGGCGGATAGGTTTCCCAGTTCGAGCAACCCGGGCACTGCCAATAGAACTGGTGCGCCTTGAAGCCGCAATGCGTGCACACGTAGCGACCCAGCTTGCGCGTGTGACGATGCAGCAGATTCTTGACGACATCGAGATCGCCGCGATCGTCTTCGCGCGGCAGGTCGAGTTGGCCGCGCGTGTCCAAGTACTGCGCGAGCGCGAGCAGGCTCGGGCTGCGATGCAATTCGAGCCTCGCGATCTCGTTGGCGGCGGCGTTGCCTTGCGCCTCGCGCGTGGCGCGCACCACGGTTTCGAGCAGGTCGATCGACGGATTGGCGTCGAGCCACGAACGCAGCAGCTTGAGTCCTTCTTCGGCGTGACCCTGGCGCGTGAACGCGTCGATCAGGCGATCGCCGACCAACGCGACATAGGGCGCGTTCTGCTGCTCGACGCGCTTCCACGACGCGATCGCGTCTTCGTCGCGCTGCTCCTGCGCGGCGATGTCGCCCTGCAGGATCAGGGCGCGCACGTTCTGCCGATTGGCGGCCAGCGCATCGGCCAGCGCACGCTTGGCGTCCTCGAGCCGCGACTCGCTGATCGCGGTGTGCGCGATCTCGCAATGAAACTGCGCGATGCGGAGCTGGTTCGAACCCGCTCCCGCACGCTGCAACTCTTCGGCGATCTCGATCGCCTGCGTCCACTCCTTCTCGATCTGAAAGATCTCGAGCAGGTGGCGCTGCGCATCGACGCCATAGGGCGTGCCCTTGAGTTGCTCGAAGGATTCTTCGGCGCGATCGAGCAGGCCGGCCTTCAGATAATCCTGGCCGAGTTCGTAGAGCGCGTGGGTGCGTTGCTCATCGGGAAGGTCGGGTCGATTGAGCAGGTTGTGATGCATGCGGATCGCACGCTCGGTCTCGCCGCGGCGGCGAAACAGGCTGCCGAGCGCGAAATGCAATTCGATCGTTTCCGGATCGAGCTTGACGACCTCGATGAACGCGTCGATGGCGCGGTCGGGCTGCTCGGACAACAGGAAGTTGAGGCCCTTGAAATAGGACCGGGGCAGGCTGCGCGATTCAGTCAGCAGCGCGCGCAGATCGACGCGGGCCGTGACCCATCCGAGGGCGAAGGCGCCGGCGATCGCCAGCAGCATCCACGGCTGGAATTCCATGACGGGGCGTTGGGGGAAAGGGTGCGCGCGATCAGATTGGCGCAGTCACGTCGTCGTGCGCGCGCCGCGCGCGATCGAGGCGATCGCATCGGCCGACTCTTCGGTGGTGGGCGTGCGCGCCGTCGGGCCGCCCGCGGGGCCGCTGTCGGCCTTCTGCGGCGCGATCCTGCGCAGCCGCCGCAGCTCGACTCTTTGCCGCACCCAGGTCGGCATCAACGCGACGAAGCCGCAGACGAAACCGGCGACGAAGAATGCCAGCAGCAACGCGATCAGCGGCGCGCTCCAGCTCATGCCGGCGAAGAAATGCAGGTCGGCGTGTGCGGTGTTGTTGACCGCGAATGCGAAGAGGACGACGAATAGGACCAGCCACAATGCTCCGACGATGATGCGCATGGCTAGCTCCTCTGGCAGGTCATTCCGAGCTTCGGAATGACGATGACGTCACTCTTGGATCGATCGATCGAACGCGGACGCGCCTTCGCCTGCTTCGGTACCCGCCGACGTCGCGCGACCGGTCTTCGTCGTGGCATCGCCATTCGCGCCGGTATCGACACGCTCGCGCAATTCCTTGCCGGCCTTGAAATGCGGAACGCGCTTTTCAGGCACCAGCACCTTCTCGCCGGACTTCGGATTGCGCCCTACCCGCGGCGGCCGCGTGTTCAACGCGAAACTCCCGAAGCCGCGAATCTCGATGCGCTGGCCGACGGCCAGCGACTCGGTCATCGCTTCGAGGATGGTGTTGACCGCGAAGTCGGCATCCTTCGCGATCAGTTGCGGATAACGCTCGGCGAGGCGGGCGATCAGCTCGGATTTAGTCATGCGTGGGTCATCCGTGCGGGATCAGGAAATCAGCAGGTTCACGAGAGGCTGGAAACAGCATGTAGACGACCGCAAAAAAATGTGCGGACGCGCCCAACCAAGCATCGCGTCCGCATTTCTTCTTCGTTCAGTTCTGCTGCATCAGTTTTGCTGATTGCCGCTGTCGAGCTTCGCTTTCAACAACGCGCCGAGGTTGGTGGTGCCGGTTGCGGCACCGCTCTCGGCGGCCATGCGGGCCATCGTCTCCTGCGTGTCTGCACTGTCCTTCGCCTTGATCGACAGGTTGATGCTGCGGTTCTTGCGATCGACGTTGATGACCATCGCATTGACCGCGTCGCCTTCCTTCAACACGTTGCGGGCATCTTCGACGCGATCGCGCGAGATTTCCGATGCGCGCAGGTAACCTTCGACATCGCCTGCGATGGTGACGACCGCTCCGCGTGCGTCGACGCTCTTGACGGTGCCGTCGACGATCGCACCCTTCTCGTAGGTCGATGCGAAGTTCGAGAACGGGTCGCCTTCCATCTGCTTGACGCCCAGCGAGATGCGTTCGCGCTCGAGATCGATCGCGAGAACGGTGGCTTCGAGTTCGTCACCCTTCTTGAACTTGCGCACGGCCTCTTCGCCCGGCTCGCTCCACGACAGGTCGGACAGATGCACCAGTCCGTCGATGCCGCCCGGCTGGCCGATGAACACGCCGAAGTCGGTGATCGACTTGATCGCGCCCGAGACCTTGTCGCCCTTCTTGTGGTTGTGCGCGAACTCTTCCCAAGGATTGGGCTTGCACTGCTTCATGCCCAGGCTGATGCGTCGACGGTCTTCGTCGATCTCCAGCACCATGACTTCGACTTCATCGCCCAGCGCGACGACCTTGGCCGGCGAGATGTTGCGATTGGTCCAGTCCATTTCGGACACGTGCACCAGGCCTTCGATGCCCTGCTCGACTTCGACGAATGCGCCGTAGTCGGTGATGTTGGTGACCTTGCCGAACAGGCGCGTGCCCGAC
>JBBQCA010000072.1:0-13545 GCA_038318315.1 Burkholderiales bacterium
GATCGAATGGATCGTGCTGCCCGAAGCCTTCTGTCTTCTGGCGGGCGCACTGTCGCAGTCGCGCTTCATCGTCGGCGGGCTCGAGGTCGATGTGCAGCGCATGCGCGAGAACCTCGAAATGACGCACGGCCTGGTCGTCTCGGAAGCGGTGATGATGGGCCTGGCCCCGTACATCGGCCGCGAATATGCGCACGACCTGGTCTATGACATCTGTCGCGTCGCGATCAAGCAAGAGCGTGCGCTGCTCGACCTGCTGGCCGAGAACGCCGAGATCGCCAGGCACGTCACGCGCGACCAGCTCGCCGCGATGTGCGACCCGGCGGCCTATCTCGGCCAGTCGGGCGTGATGGTGGACCGGGTACTGGCGAAGTGGCACGCCAGCCTGTAAGTCCTGCGCCGCTGCCTCACTTCGCGGCGAGGCCCCCCACTTCCTTGCGGATCGCCGCGATGGTTTCCCTGCCCACGCGCGGCGCCATCTCGTCCTGCACCGGTTGCATCGCCTTGACCCAGGCGGCCTTCTCGGTCGGGGTCGGAATGTAAAACTCGCTCTTGCCGCTGTCCTTGATCGCGGCGATTGCCGCGGCCGCATCCTTGTCTGCGACCGCGTTGTTGTAGGCGGTGGCCTCCTTGAGCGCGGCTTCCAGCGTGGCTCGCAGCTCCGGTGTCAGGCTCTCCCAGAACTTCTTGTTCACCACCACCGCCGACCCGCTGTAGGTGTGCTCGGTGAGCGAGATGTATTTCTGCACTTCGTAATGCTTCTGCGTGTAGAGGTTCGCGATCGGGCCGTCGGTGCCATCCACCACGCCGCTCTGCAGCGCCTGATAGACCTCGGAGAGGGCCATCGTCTGCGGGATCGCGCCCACCGAGCGCATCATCGCCTCGTTCACCTTCGACGAGTTGATGCGCATCTTCAGACCCTTCATCGCGTCGGGCGTGTGCAGCGGGCGGTTCGCGCTCATGACCCGAAAGCCGGTGTCCCAGAACGCGAGGCCCACCATGTTTCTGGCCTCGAGCTTTTTCATCAGCCCCTGCCCGATCGGGCCGCTGGTGACACGGCGCAATGCCTCGATGCTCGGGAACATGTACGGCAGGTCGAGCGCCTCGAACTCCTTCACGCCGATCGGACCGAATTTGCTCGTCACGGGCGCCAGCATCTGCACGGCGCCCAGTTGCAGCGCTTCGAGCTCTTCCTTGTCCTTGTAGAGCGTGCTGTTCGAATAGACCTCGACCTTCACCCCGCCTTGCGTGCGCTCCTCGACCAACTGCTTGAAGCGGTCCGCCGCCTGGCCCTTGGGGGTATCCCTCGAAGCGACGTGACTGAACTTGATGACGATCGGCGTCTGGGCCACGGCGGCTCCGGTGAGCGTGAGGCCGATGGTCAGCAGCAGCGATGCGGTCGAAGCTTTCATGGGGCGTCCTTGAGGGCTTTACCTGTGTTCGAGGGGCGGAGTGCGCAGGTCGAACGGTAACGCGCCGACGCTATCATCGCCGGCGCGGGATCGAAGCCGTTCACGACAGCAAGGTCGGCGATGCGGAGTCGCCGGAAACTGGTTCAGCCTCACGATGGCGATGGACGTGACGACGAAGGGCCACGGTCGCTTCCCGATGAGCGAGGTGTGCGTCTATGGCGTGCGCGACGGGAAGATGGTGCACGAGCAGTTCTTTTACGACGTGGGGTGAGCGTCGCAAGTGCTCCGCACCCACCCGACGCTACTGCAACGCCGCGTCGAGCAACGGTCCTAGTCCCGAGACATTCTTCTGCAATTCTTCCGGCAATCCGTGCCGCGCCTTCAGATAAGCGGGGTCGTTGAACGTCACCGTGGTCGAGCCATCGGCCGACTCCGCCACCAGTGCCTTGAGCGGAAGGTCGATCGCGGCGCTGGGCGCGGCCAGCATCACGGGCGTGCCGGCCTTGGGACTGCCGATCAGGATCAGCACGGTCGGCTTCATCGTAAGCCCGACCTTTTGCGCTTCGCCAGCGTGGTCGATGCGCGCGAAGATGACGAGGCCGCGCGCCTTGGCGGCCGCTTCGATCTTCTCGACCGTATCACCGACCGCGTATTTGCTCGGTCGTACCAGCAAGCCGTTGTCGGCGGCCGCGGCGCTGCCGGCGGTCAGCGCGAACGTGGCCGCTGAAATCATCAGTATTCTTGCGATGGGGAGCATGGTGCGAGTCATGGCGAGATTCATGGGGCATTCCTCTGTCGGAAATGTGCGGTGGCAACGCACAGTCGATGCGCGAGGCGATTGATTACAATGCCGCCCTCTGCGTCACCCCCCTCATCATGAACGCCACCGTGCCCGCTGCAGCCTCCCGCCCGAACGAAAAGCCCGACGCGCCTTCGACCAACTTCCTGCGCCACATCATCGAGCACGACCTCGCGCGCGGCGCCTATGCGGCGCGCCTGGGCGTGCCGCACCGTGCGAGCAGCACGGGCGATCACGCGGTCGATCGTGCGATCAACAACGCGGTCGAGCGCGCCGTGACGGCCGATCCCGCGAAGCTGCGCACGCGCTTTCCACCCGAGCCCAATGGCTATCTGCATATCGGGCATGCGAAATCGATCTGCCTGAATTTCGGGCTCGCGCGCGACTACGACGGCGTGTGCCATCTGCGCTTCGACGACACCAATCCGGAGCGCGAAGACGTCGAGTACGTCGACGCGATCATCGAGATGGTCCACTGGCTGGGTTTCGATTGGGACGCCAAGGCGTTCGAGCGCGACGCCGACGGCGGTGATGTGGAGGACCATCTCTATTTCGCCAGCGAATACTTCGAGTTGCTCTACGAATACGCCGAGTACCTGATCCGCACCGGTCACGCCTACGTCGACAGCCAGACCGCCGACGAGATCCGCGCGACGCGCGGCACGCTGGTCGAGCCGGGCACCGACTCGCCGCATCGCTCGCGCACGGTCGAAGAGAACCTCGCGTTGTTTCGCATGATGCGGGCCGGTGAATTCGACGACGGCGTGCATGTGCTGCGCGCGAAGATCGACATGGCGTCGGCCAACATCAACCTGCGCGATCCGGTGCTCTATCGCATCCGTCACGTGCATCATCACCGCACCGGCGACGCGTGGCCGATCTACCCGATGTACGACTACACGCACTGCGTGTCGGACGCGCTCGAGAACATCACGCATTCGATCTGCACGCTCGAGTTCGAGGACCATCGACCGCTGTACGACTGGGCGCTGGAGCGCATCGTGCCGGTGTTGCGCGCGCCCCAGTTCATTCACGCGATCGATCGCGTGCGCGCCCTTCGCGAGCAAGGCGTCGAAGCACAGAAGGAGTTCGCGCTCCGTTGCCACAACTTCAAGCACAAGCTGTTCGCGAGCAAGGAAGAGGCGCAGATGCGTGCGCTGTTCGACCGCTGGGAACACGATCGCGGGGCGGTCCTCAGAGACCTCGATCCATTCTTCGACCTGCTGCTGAACAGCCCCGAGCAATTCGCGCCGTTGTTGACGCACGCGCTCGACGGAAGCAGCGGCTTCGGCACGCCCAACCCGTTCGGATTGCCGCATCAATACGAGTTCTCGCGGCTGAACCTCACCTACGTGATCACCAGCAAGCGGAAGCTCAAGCAACTGGTCGATGACGGTCATGTCGATGGCTGGGACGATCCGCGCATGCCGACGCTGGTGGGCCTGCGACGTCGCGGCCATACGCCGGCGAGCATTCGACTGTTGTGCGAACGCGGCGGCGTATCGAAGTCCAACAGCTGGACCGAGTACGCGGACCTCGAGCAGGCGCTGCGCGACGACCTCGATGCCAAGGCCGCGCGCGCGATCGCGGTGCTCGATCCCTTGCGGCTGGTCGTGACCAATTTTCCCGAGGGCCGTGAAGAACCGTGCTCCGCGCCGGTCCATCCGCATGCACCCGAGCGCGGTACCCGCAGCTTCCCGTTTTCGAAGACCTTGTGGATCGAACGCGACGATTTCCAGGAAGTGCCGCAGAAGGGATTCTTCCGTCTCCATCCGCCGAGCGCCGACAAGCCCGGCGGCACGGTACGTCTGAAATACGGCTACGTGGTTCGCTGCACCGGCTTCACGAAGAACGCCGACGGCTCGACAGCCGAAGTCACCTGCGAATACCTGCCCGAGACCAAGAGCGGCACGGCCGGTGCGGACAGCATCAAGGTCAAGGGCAACATCACGTGGATCAGCGCGGCGCATGCGCAGCCGGCCGAGGTGCGGCTCTACGATCGCCTGTTCATCGATGCGCAACCCGACGCGGGCGGCAAGGATTTTCTTGAAGCCCTGAACCCCGCATCGAAACGCATCGTGCGAGGCTTCGTGGAGCCCGGCCTCGAAGCGATCGCCGAGGCGGCGTTCCAGTTCGAGCGCCTCGGCTACTTCGTTGCCGATCGCGTCGATTCGAGCGTCGGGCATCCGGTCTTCAACCGAACCGCGACCCTGCGCGATAGCTGGCACCGCTGAGCGGCGGCATCGAATGCGAACAGACGGCGAGGGAGTCCGCATGAGGCGCATCACCGCACGCGCATGCCTGGCTTCGCTCGCGCTCGCATCGAGCATGGCGCTCGCGCAGGACCCGGCGCCGTCGATTCCCTCACCGGTCCCCGCGCTGATCGCGCCTGCGCCGCAGATCGATCGCGAGATCCAGCTGGCATCGGACGCCTTCGTCAAGGACGCGAGGATTCCAAAGTGGGTGCGGCCCCATGCGATCCCCGAAGCGAAGGCCATCGGCCCCGCGATACTGCAGATCGCAGACAGCCAGATCATGGTCGGCGATCAGCCGCAGAGCTATTCGCATCGAGCGATCAAGGTCAACGACGCGCTGGTGCTGTCGAACATCGGGCGCGTTCCGATCGCCTTCATTCCCGCGTATCAGCGCGTCGTGCTGCACACCCTGCAGGTGGTGCGCGAGGGCCAGGTGCTCGATCGCCTGCCGGCCGCGCAGATCCGTTTTCTTCAGCGCGAGACCGGACTCGAGAACAACGTGTACAGCGGCGTGGTCACCGCCTCGATCCTGATCGACGACCTGCGCGTGGGCGACACGCTCGAACTGGCGTACTCGGTGATCGGCAGCAATCCGGTATTCGGCACCCTCTATAGCGCGGTCGAAGGCTGGGACCAGGCGCTGCCGATCGAATTGCGTCGCGTGATTCTCAACGTGCCGGTGCAACGCAAGGTCGCATGGAAGTTTCAGGGCGACCTCGCGAAGAATTTTCCGACGCCGACCGAAACCACGCGTGACGGCATCCGCTCGCTGGTCTTCGAAGAACAGTCGTTGAAGGGCATGCCGCCGGAGGCAGGCGTGCCTTCGGGCTTTTCGCTCGATCGATGGCTGGAGTTCTCCGAGTACCCGAGCTGGAATGCGGTGGCCACCTGGGCCGCGTCCTTGTTCGACGTTTCCGAGGCCCCCAACGCGGAGCGCGCCGCATTGGTCGCGACGCTGATGACCAGGGCCACGGTCGAAGAGCGCGTCGTCGGCGCGCTCGAGTTCGTGCAATCGCAGGTCCGCTACTTCTCGGTCTCGCTGGGCACCAGTTCGCATCGTCCCACCGCACCCAACACCGTGCTGACGCGCCGCTACGGCGATTGCAAGGACAAGTCGTTGTTGCTGATCGCGCTGTTGAAGGACATGGGCATCGCGAGCACGCCGGTGCTCGCGCGCCTGGGCAACCGCACCGGCTTCGACGGGTGGCTGCCCACGCCGCTCGCGTTCGACCATGTGATCGTCGAGGTCGATGTCGATGGCAAGCCGTGGTTCCTCGATCCCACACGCCTCGGTCAGCACGGCAAGCTTGCGCGCATGGGTCAGGTGCACGACGGCTCGCAAGTCTTGCCGGCATCGGCGACGGCAACCGAACTTCGACGCGTCGAGGTCGCCAACCGCGACGAGCTGACGCTCGACGAACGCGTCGAAACGCTGACCTTGAAATCGCTCGACAGCGACGGCGAGCTCACGGTGGTTCAGACCCTGCACGGCGTGGGCGCCGAAAGCGCACGCGTGGTCCACGGCGCGCTGCCGAAGGATCGCATCGACGCCATCTTCACAAGCGACATGGAGAAGCGCTATCCCGGCGCGAAGCTGCTCGAATCGTTGCGCGTCGATGACGATCGCGACAACAATCGCTTCGTCGCGACGTCGCGCTACACGCTCGCCAAGCCGCTGCAGCGCTCAGACTCGACCTGGCGCGTGGCCTTCCGGCCCGAGAATTTCCTGCACACATTCACGATCGCGAACGACTCGGCGCGCCGCGCGCCGACCGCGGTGCGCTATCCCGTCAACGCGCGTTACACCTTCGAAGCGCAATTCCCCGAAGACGTGAGCGCGGCCATCGATCCGCTGTCTGCGTCGGTGTCGAACCGCTGGTTCAGCTCGACCTCGGAGCGCTCGTTTCGCGGCAACCGCGCGGTCGCCACAGCCAATCTGAGAACGCTGACCGACCGCATCACGCCCGCCGATCTGCCCACGTTGCGCGGCGATTTGCAGAAATTCGAGCGCGGCTTTCCGGGCTATGTGTTCGTGCGCGACGCCGACATCAAGAAGTCGGGCTTGCTCGGCCTGGGCAAGAAGGATTTCTCCACGACGCTCAAGAGCCGCCAGGAGGACACCGTCGCGAAGATCTCGGCCACGATCAAAGCGGGACGCCTCAGCGGGGGCGATCTCGCGCGCGCGTATTGCGATCGAGGCGCCGCGTATTACTCGCTCGGCAAGAATGACGATGCGGTGCGCGATGCCGATGCCGCCGTGCAGATCGACCCGAACGCGGCCGACATGCTGGCCTGTCGCGCCGAGATCCGCATCGGCGCGCGCGACTTCAAGGGCGCCATCGACGATGCCTCGCGCGCCGTCGTGCTCGGCGCCGAAACAGGTCGTGTCTATTACCAGCGCGGTCAGGCGAAGTTTTATCTGGGCCGTTTTGCGGAAGCCGCCGACGATTTCGCGAAGGCCAATGCGATCGACAAGGACGAGCGCTCGACGCTCTATCACGACCTGTGGCGCGCGATGACCTATCGCCGCATGAAGCAGCCCTTCCCCGAAGACCTGCAGAAGCACGCGACTGCTGCGCCGCGCGGCGACTGGCCGCGGCCCGCGCTGGCGATGCTCGCCGAGCGCATCACCCCCGACGAGATGAGCGCACTGGCCGCGAGGAAAGCGGGTGACGAAGCCGAGATGAACGGGACCGAATCCGACTTCTATCGCGGCGAGTTCTATCTATCCAACGGTGACGTGGCCAGGGCCCGCGATGCCTTCACTGCCTCGCGCGCACGCGGCGTGATCATCTACACCGAATACATGGCGTCGGGCTACGAGCTCGAACGACTCGACGCGGCCGGACGCTGATCGCCGAAGGAGCCAGGGCTGGACAGCGCGCCGCGCACCGCGTCGATCACCGACTCCCAGAGGCTCGGCGCCGGCGCCCTGAACAATCGCGCCGTCGGATACCAGGGGCTGTCGTCGCGATCGAGCATCCATCGAAAATCCGGCGCGAACGGCAACAGGACCCACAACGGCTTGCCCATCGCTCCCGCCAGATGCGCGACCGCCGTATCGATGCTGACGACGAGGTCGAGGTCGGCGATCACGCTCGCGGTGTGAGAAAAGTCTTCGAGCGATGCGCCGCTCGACAGCTTGGGGTGCGTGGCTTGCAGCGTTCGGACCAACTCGGCGTCCCGTTGTGGAATGTCTTTCTGCAAACCGATCCACTCGATGTCGGCGAGATCGAACCACGCCAGCAGTTGCTCGAGGCGAATCGAACGGCGGTCGTTGGCAATGACGCCGCTGCCGGACCAGGTTATTCCCACGCGCCGGCGGCGCGGCGTTTTCGCGGGCTCGTCCGCGTGACGAGCAGCCGGTGCACTCAGATACGGCACGGCCAGTCCGTCGGGTACGAGCCGATCGAGCATCAGCGGCAGGCTCAACAACGGGATGTGGAAATCGAATGGGGGCAGCGTGTCGCCCTCGGTGACCAACTGCGCGACACCGTCGCAGGTGCGCGACAGCGCGGCCAAAGGGCGCGGCACTTCGAGGATCACGGACGCGCAACGCGCGGCGAGCAACGCGATGTAGCGCACGAACAGTATCGTGTCGCCGTAACCCTGTTCGGCATGGACCAGCACCGTCTTGCCTGCGAGGTCGCTGCTTCGTTCGAGCTTCGGCTGCGCGAAAGCGCGTCGTGGCGAGGGAAACTCGGCGCAATCCCAGCGCGCTTCGTAGTCGCTCCATCCGTTTCGAAAATCGCCTTGCGCCAGCTCGGCAAGGGCCAGGTTCCAGCGCGCGCGCGGCAGGTCCGGAGACAGCCTCAGCGCTTGTCGGTATGCCGCTACGGCGGCGGGCAGCGCGTTGGCATCGGCCAGGATATTGCCCAGATGCACATGCGACTGCGCGCGTCGCGGGTTCAATGCGATTGCTTTGCGGGCGCACGCTGTCGCGCCTTCGATGTCATCGGCAGCCAGGAGGTCGAGTGCCAGTTCGTCCCAGGCCTCGGCGGCATCGGGTGATGCCTCGGTCACCGAGCGGTGCATTGCGATCGCCTCGGTGACGGCGCCCGCCGCGCGCAACGCGCGGCCCAGGTTGATGCGGACGGGCACATGATCAGGCGCGCTTGCCAGGGCGAGGCGCAACTGGACGACGGCGTCGTCCGTTCGTCCGCTGGCCAGGAGTGCGGCGCCCAGACCGTTGGCCGCCTCGACACCGAGGGGATCGCAGGCGAGCGCCTCGCGATACGCCGCGGCGGCTTCATGGGTTTGCCCTTGCCCCAATAACAAGGCGCCGAGATTGGCCCGCGGCATGGCCCAGATCGGGTCGATCGCAATGGCCAGTCGATAGTGTTTCTCGGCGTCCGCCACGCGACCGCGTTGCAGTTGCAGGTTGCCCAGGTTGTTGTGCGCGAGGGTGAATCGCGGATCGAGCGCGATCGCACGCTCCAGCGCACTCGCGGCCTGTTTCATTTCGCCGAGGTGCGTGAGCGCGAAGCCCAGATCGTTATGGCATTGCGGGTCGTCCGCATTCAGGACGATCAATTGGCGAAAGCGCGCAATCGCCTCGCGTACCCGACCACTGTCGAAGAGCGCGTGCGCCAGTAACCGCAAACATCGGGAGTCGCGCGGATCGCGTACCAGCACGCGTCGCAAGGGCTCGACGGACTCAGTGAAGCGCCCTTGCTCGTAAAGCTCGATGCCCAGATTGCGATCTTCGTTTGCGATGGAGTCCTGCACTGAATGATGGGCGAGAGAGGATGGGTTCCCGCGTGGGTCGCGGCGCCGACCACGGCATACGGTGGCCGGATGTTATCGGATCCCCGTTGCGTTCATAATCGCGTCCTCCACCCCCTGGTTCCACTCTCGTCATGGACACACTCGAAGCCTCACGCGCCGCCGTGCGCGACCGCATCGCGCACCTGCGCGCGGCACTCGTCAAGCGCGGCCTCGCCGCTTATCTGGTTCCGTCTTCGGACCCGCATCTTTCCGAATATCTCCCCCGCCGCTGGGCGAGTCGCTCGTGGCTGTCGGGCTTCACGGGCTCGGCCGGCACACTGGTCGTCGCGCGCGACTTCGCGGGGGTGTGGACCGACAGCCGCTACTGGGTGCAGGCCGACGCCGAACTCGCGGGCACCGGCATCGAAACCATGCGCATTGCGGCCGCGTCGAGCGCGGCGCACGTCGATTGGATGGTCGAGCACCTGAACGTGGGCGATGTCGTCGGCGTCGACGGCAGCGTGATCGGACTGGCCGCGGCGCGGCAGTTGAAGAGCGCGCTCAACGAACACGGCATCGAGCTCGACACCACCATCGATCTGCTCGACGACGTGTGGAGCGATCGACCCACCTTGCCAACGCCGGAGATCTTCGAGCACGCGAGCCCGTTCGCACCGCGCTCGCGTGCCGACAAGCTGGCCGACGTGCGCGCGGCGATGCTGGACGCGCGCGCCGATGCCCACTTCATCTCGACGCTCGACGATATCGCGTGGCTGTTCAACCTGCGCGGCAGCGATGTCGAATACAACCCGGTGTTCCTCGCGCACGCGTTGATCGAGCCGGATGTCGCGACGCTCTTCATCGCCGACGGCAAGGTACCCGCCGCGATCCGCGCTGCGCTGGATCGTGATGGCGTTCGCATCGCGCCATACGACGCGGCGCGCGCGACGCTGCAATCGCTATCGGACGATCGCGTGCTGCTGATCGATCCGCGGCGCATCACGCTCGCCTTTCGCGAGGCGGTGCCGATCTCGGTTCGCGTCGCCGAGGCGATCAATCCATCGACCTTCGCGAAATCGCGCAAGACCGCTGAAGAAGTCGCCCACGTGCGGCGCGCGATGGAAGAAGACGGCGCCGCGCTCGCCGAGTTTTTCGCGTGGTTCGAAGCCGCGCTCGCAAAGTCGCAGAGCGGTGGTGAAGCAATCACCGAATTGACCATCGACGAGAAGATCACAGCCGCGCGCGCGCGCCGCAAGGGCTTCGTGTCGCCGAGCTTCTCGACCATTGCCGGCTTCAACGCCAACGGCGCGATGCCGCACTATCGCGCCACCGAAAGTTCGCACGCGACCATCGCAGGCGATGGCCTGCTGCTGATCGACTCGGGCGGCCAGTACACCTCGGGCACTACCGACATCACGCGCGTCGTGCCGATCGGTCGCGTATCGGACGAACAGAAGCGCGACTTCACGCTGGTGTTGAAAGGCATGATCGCGCTGGCGTCCGCGCGCTTTCCGCGCGGCACGCGCTCGCCCAGCCTCGACGCGCTCGCACGCGCGCCGATCTGGGCCGCCGGCGTCGATTACGGTCACGGCACCGGTCACGGCGTGGGCTACTTTCTGAACGTGCACGAGGGGCCGCAATCGATCTCGCCGCACGCCCCGCCCGACCCGCATACCGCGATGGAGCCCGGCATGATCACGTCCGACGAGCCGGGCATCTATCGTCCCGGCAAATGGGGCGTGCGCATCGAGAACCTGGTGCTGGCCGTGCCTGCAAAATTCGAGGGGGCTCGAGAAGGAGTCGGCGAGTTCGGCGAGTTCCTCGAATTCGAAACGCTCACGCTCTGCCCGATCGACACGCGCTGCATCGC
Organism: Burkholderiales bacterium; assembly: GCA_038318315.1. GTDB lineage: Bacteria > Pseudomonadota > Gammaproteobacteria > Burkholderiales > Burkholderiaceae_D > CAHJXF01. Next base: position 11,041 of record JBBQCA010000072.1, read on the forward strand.
CCGTTCGCTGTTGCGCGACGACGAGAAGGCGTGGCTGAACGCCTATCACGATGAAGTGAGGAAGCGCTTGTCGCCGCATGTGGCCGACGAGGCGAAGCGCTGGTTGATCGAACGTACCGAACGCATCTGATCGGCCCGGCCTGGGTGATCCGGCCTCGATGAACAAGCGCCGGCTCGTGGCTGCCACTGCTTCCGGTCATGGTGCCGCCATGCGTGCGGCGCTGGCCGCAGGACTTGCGCTGCTTGCGTCCTGTGGCAGGCATCCTCTACGTCAATGCCGAGGTCGAGCCTTCGGTCACGGTCAATCCGCTGAACCCGAACAACATCGTCGGCTCGTGGCAGCAGGATCGATGGTCGAGCGGCGGCTCGCAAGGCATCGTCGTTGCCAACTCCTTCGATGGCGGTGCGACGTGGTCGACCAGGCCTCTGCCCTTCTCGCGCTGCGCCGGTGGAAGTGCGGGCAACGGCGGCGACTTCGATCGCGCATCGGATCCATGGATCAGCTTCGCGATCGACGGCAACGCCTATCAGCTCGCGCTGACGTTCACCGGCACGACCTTCGGCGCGGGGTCGCAGACAGCGTTGCTGGTCGCGCGTTCGAACAATGGCGGAGCGACGTGGGGCGCGATCACGACGCTGATTCGCGACGGTGCGGGCTTTTTCAACGACAAGGGTTCGATCACCGCGGACCCGCGCGACGCACGCTTCGTCTATGCGACATGGGATCGGCTGGTCGCAGCCGGAGGAGGTCCGACGATGCTTGCGCGCAGCATCGACACGGTCTCACCTGGTCCGCGCCCGCCGCGATCTACGGGCCGATGGCGTGATCGGCGTGAGGTACTACGACTTCAGGGACGACGCCTCCGATCCGACCACGCTGCTCACGGACTTGTGGCTGGCGCGCTCCGCCGATGCGGGCCTCACCTGGACCGAAACGCGTCTTGCGGGCCCTTTCGATCTCACGACCGCGCCGCTCACCGAGGGCGGATATTTTCTGGGGGACTACGAGGCGCTGACCGCAACCGCCTCGCGCTTCGTGACGCTGTTTTCGACCACCAGTGCGACCAGCCCGCCGGACCTCGCCAATCGCACCGACATCTACACGGCGCCGGCCGTGCTGCTCGCGCGCGAAGCCGAAGCACGCGTACTGCCGCGCGCAGCGGAGGTCACGGACGCGAGCGTCACGGCGTTTTTGCGACAGCAAGCGAGCGACGCGCTGCTTCGATCCTTGCGCTCGCGCTGGCCGGGATGGCGTCGGCCTGAACGCTGACGAGCCGCGTCGCGGCCTTGAATGTCGCGACCCTGCACGTCACCGCGCCGAACTTTTCCACCTGTCGGCGCAAACCGAAGTACGGTCGGCATGATCGAGCCAGGACCAAGGACGGCAGATCGACCGGTGACTCCACGGTCAAGGCAACGCCAGCGGGACAATGAACTCCCGCTAGAAAAAAAAGAAGGCGGCCGAGGCCGCCTTCTCATTGCGTCGTCACGTGCTCAAGTACGCTTGGCCACCATCCCGTAAATCACGAGCAACACGATCGCGCCGATCAGGGCCGCCAGGAACCCCGCGTTCTCGTCAGGGCCGTAGAAACCCACGGCCTGCCCGATGAAGCGCGCGACGAAGGCGCCCGCGATGCCGAGCAGGATGGTGAGGATGAAGCCCATGTTGTCCTTGCCCGGATGCAGGAACTTCGCAAGCAAACCGACGATGAACCCGATGACGATCGTTCCGATGATGCCCATGCCCATGTTGTGTCTCCCTGATTGGTTGATGCAATTCAGACCGTGAGCGCCTTGTAGCGTAAGCGCTTCGGCTTGGCGCCCTCTTCGCCGAGCCGCTTCTTCTTGTCGGCTTCGTACTCCTGATAATTCCCGTCGAAGAACGTCCACTTCGAATCGCCTTCGGCCGCCAGGATATGGGTGGCGATGCGATCGAGGAACCAGCGGTCGTGGCTGATCACGAGCACCGAGCCAGCGAATTCGAGCAGCGCGTCTTCGAGCGCGCGCAGGGTCTCGATGTCCAGGTCGTTGGACGGCTCGTCGAGCAGCAGCACGTTGCCGCCTTCGAGCAAGGTCTTCGCCAGATGCAGGCGTCCGCGCTCGCCTCCGGAGAGATTGCCGACGTTCTTCTGCTGGTCGCCGCCCTTGAAGTTGAAGCGCCCCAGGTACGCGCGCGAGGGCATCTCGAACCTTCCCACGGTGAGAATGTCGGCGCCGTTCGTGACGTCCTCGAATACGGTCTTGGTGTTGTCGAGCACGTCGCGCGATTGATCGACGAACGCGATCTTGACCGTCGAGCCCTTGACGATCTCTCCGCTGTCGGGCTGCTCGCGACCGATGATCATGCGAAACAGCGTGGACTTGCCGGCGCCGTTGGGCCCGATGATTCCGACGATCGCGCCGGCCGGAATCTTGAAGCTCAGGTCGTCGATCAAGAGGCGATCGCCATACGACTTGCTGACGTTCTTGAATTCGATGACCTCGTTGCCGAGACGTTCCGCGACC
>JBBQCA010000073.1:0-13478 GCA_038318315.1 Burkholderiales bacterium
TCGATACCGAGCTCGCGTCCATCGACCTGTCGAAGGAAAATGTCAAGCTCGACCAGCGTCGGCTGCGCCTGCGCCACATGACGATCGCGCCCGGCGGGATCGTGCCGCTCCACAGCCATGAAGACCGGCCCGCGCTGATCATGGTCAACAGCGGCGAGATCTACGAGAACAGCAGCAAGTGCGCCGTGGCTATCCTGCACAAGGCGGGCGAGACCGCTCGCGAATTCCTCGGCACGCGGCACTGGTGGAAGAACTCCGGCACGCAACCGGTGGACCTGACCATCGCCGACATCGTGAACGACAGGAAGCCCGAGACGATGAAGGAAAAAATCATGTAAGGCCCGGTACCCTCGCGCTACCAATCATCAAGACCATTCCTACCAGCTGACGAGAATTCCATGGCCACCACTCGATCCAAGCAGGTGCTTGCGAAAGCCACAAGCGCCGCCAGAAAAACCGGCCTTCCCGGGCAGGTGGTGCTGGTGCTGCAGGGAGGCGGTGCCCTCGGCGCGTATCAGGTCGGGGTCTATGAGGCGATGCACGATGCCGGCATCGATCCCGACTGGGTGATCGGCACGTCGATCGGCGCCATCAATGCTGCATTGATCGCAGGCAACGCGCGCAACGACAGGGTCGAGCGTCTCAATGACTTCTGGAGCCATGTCGAGACGCCGGCAGCGATCGCCGGTCCGCTCGACTGGCTCGGCATGGGAAACGTCATCGGCAACATGACGACCGTGATGCGCGGCATCCCGGCCTTCTTCGAGCCCAACCTGGCCGTCCTGCGCGGCTCGCGCGCCAGCGTGGGCGTCGAGAAAGCGGCCTACTACAGCACCGACCCGCTGCGGCGAACCTTGAGCGACCTGGTGGACTTCGACTCGTTGCGCGGCGGGCCTACACGCCTGACCGTCGGTGCCGTCAATGCCAACACTGGCGCGATGCGCTATTTCGACAGCCGCAAGGAGGCCATTGCCCTCGACCACGTGATGGCCTCGGGCGCGCTTCCGCCGGCCTTTCCGGCAGTGCGCATCGACGGCCACCCCTATTGGGACGGCGGCATCTACTCCAACACCCCGCTCGAGGCAGTGCTCGAAGACCACCCGAGGCGCGATTCGCTCATCTTCACCGTCAACGTGTGGCACCAGACCGGACCCGAGCCCGAATCGATCTGGCAGGTGATGGCCAGGCAGAAGGACATTCAATACGCGAGCCGTGCCGACAACCATATCGCCAAGCAGAAGCAGCTCCACCATCTGCGGCACGTGATCCGCGAGTTGACGAATCAGTTGCCGGCGAGCCGGCGAGCCGATCCGCACGTGAAGGAACTGACGACCTGGGGCTGCGGCACGACGATGCACGTCGCCCACCTGATTGCGCCCAGGATCGACGGCGAGGATCACACCAAGGACATCGACTTCACCGCCGCGGGGATTCGTGCGCGGCGCGAGGCCGGGTATGCCGACACGCTGCGCATGATCGAGCGCTCGCCGTGGCACGCGCCGACCGATCCGATGGAAGGCGTGATAGAGCACGCATCGGACGCGTGAGCGCATCGCGCGGCTTCTGTCGCGCGCACACGTACGCACCAACCCCATTCACACCGAGGTTCTTGCCATGAACAATCGCATTCACCACCTTGCCGCCGCGGCGGCCCTCGCGCTCGCGTTCATGACACCCGCGCTCGCGCAGACGCAGGCTGCCGGTCCCGACGGCCTCATCAAAGTCCGCAGCGTCTATTCGATGGAAGAGACCATCGCCCGCATCCGCCGCGACATCGCGGACAAGGGCATCGTGTTCTTCCAGGCGACCGACCAGGCACGGCTCGCGGCCGGCGCGGGTATCGCGCTGCGCCCGTCGACACTGCTCGAATTCGGCAACCCGCCGCTGGGTGCGCAATTCCTCACCGCGAATCCGGCCGCCGGTCTCGACTGGCCGGTGCGCCTGTTGGTCTCGCAGGACGAAACGGGCGCGGTATGGGCGACCTGGACCGACTTCGCGTGGATCGCGCGTCGCCATCACATCACCAACCGCGACGAGCAGTTCGCAAAGGCGACGAGCGTGGTGGAGTCGATCACGTCGACCGTGCGTAGCCACTAGGCGATACGAGCGCCCGCGATTGCCATGGACATCATGATCCGCGGGGTGGCCTTTGCCGTGGCGACGCTATGTGCTGTCACGATGGGCTTCGCCATCCAGCGCGGAGCCACCTGCACCGTGGCGGCAGTCGACGAGGTCATCGAGCGTCGTGGCGTGAAGCGCCTGGTCGCATTGCTTGAAGCGTCCGCGTGGGTTGGCGGCGGCCTCCTGATCGCACGCGAATTCGGCTGGCTTGCGCAGGCGCCCGCGGGTTACGCGCTGAGCGGCTGGACCGTGATCGGCGCCTTCCTTCTGGGATTGGGCGCCTTCGTAAATCGCGCATGTGTCTTCGGCGCGATCGCCCGCTTCGGCTCGGGTGAATGGGCATACATCGCGACGCCGGTCGGCTTCTTTCTCGGTTGCCTGAGTGTGACGAGAGTCTTCGCGCCGCCGACTTTGCACAATCTCGAAACCGGCTCCATCGTGCTCGCGCTACCCGCCAGCGTGGCGTGGGTGGTCGCCGCTGTCCTGCTCTGGCGCATCGCGACGACGATGGTCGCGGATCGGTTCGCTGGACGCGCGCTTCCGACCAGGCAACTGTGGTCGCCGCACATAGCGACCACCGTGATCGGCATCACCTTTCTCGTCACGCTGTTGCTGGTGGGCGCGTGGGCTTACACCGACGCCCTCGCGGACCTTGCTCGGGGCATGGCGCACGGTGTGACCGCGCGTGCGCTGCTGATGCTTTGCCTCCTGCTCGGGGCCCTGATCGGCGGCTGGACCGCGGGATTGTTTCGGCACACGCGCATTCGTCCAGGCTCGCTGCTGCGCTGCCTGATCGGAGGGATGCTGATGGGCTGGGGCAGCCTGCTGATCCCCGGCGGCAACGACGGGCTGATCTTGGTCGGCATGCCGTTGCTCTGGCCCTATGCATGGATCGCGTTCGCGACGATGTGCGTGACGATCGGTTGCGCACGGTGGATGGAGCGCAGGCTGGCCAGAGGCGTCGCCAATGTCTCCGCGCCATGAACATTGCGTCACCCCGGTGCAGGGTGCGCCCAACCATTCCCCGCGATGTCGGGGCCATGCTCTCGCGAAGAGCTTTTCATCAGGAGAACTTCATGAACACCATCAAGGCACGACGCGTCCTTCAACTGGCTTGTGCGGGCAGTCTCTTTTCTTTTGCGCTGTTGGGCGGCACCGCGCATGCAGCCGGCGACGTCGATCCGCACGGTTTCAACGATCTGAAACAGATGATCGCGAAAATGCCGGAGATGACCGACAGGAACAAGGACGGCATGATCTCGAAGAAGGAATATCTTGAGATGCAGGGCAAGATGTTCGACATGGCGTCGAAGAAGGGAATGATGACGACGGATCAATTCAAGAGCTTCATGATGGAGTTCAGGACCTTCGGCCAATAGCGGCCTCGCATCTCCACGCTTGCGATTGCGCATGGCGCTACGGCAGGAACGATTGCCCGGCGCCACGGGCGCGCATCGGTCGATGATCGGCGGATCGAATCAAGTCCTGTATTCTCCGCCGCACCCATTCTTCATACGGCTTACCGCAAGGTAGGCCGTTTGATTTGGGCGCCGCATCCGCACATCGTGATCGACCCGAAGACCCCGCAGGGCAAGCGACCATGGCCGCAATCGACAGTCGCATCGATCGTTCCACCCCTGAGTTCGTGGACAACGCGCGTTACTTCGACGCGCTGATCGCCACGCTGCGTGAACGTCAGCGCGGTGCGGTCTGCGGCGGACGAGATGCCCATATCCAACGCCATCGCCAACGCGGCAAGCTGCTCGCGCGCGAGCGCATCGATTTCCTGACCGACGACCACAGCGCGTTCCTCGAGCTCTCGCCGCTCGCGGCCTGGGGGCAATACGAAGGCGAAGTCCCGGCGGCCGGCATCGTCACCGGCATCGGCATGGTGTGCGGCGTGCCTTGCATGATCATCGCCAACGACGCGACCGTGAAGGGTGGCTCGTTCTTTCACGAGACCGTCAAGAAGCACGTGCGCGCGCAGGAGGTGGCCGAAGAGAATCGCCTGCCCTGCATCTATCTGGTCGACTGCGGCGGCGCGTTTCTCCCCGAACAGGATCGCGTCTTCCCCGACAAGGATCACTTCGGTAATACGTTCTATCGCCAGTGCCGCATGTCGCAGAGCGGGTTGCCGCAGATCTCGGCGGTGTTCGGCGGATGCACCGCGGGCGGGGCCTACATTCCCGCGTTGTCCGACGAAGTGGTGATGGTTCGCGGCAACGCGCGCATCCATCTGGGAGGACCGTCGATCGTCAAGGTCGCCATCAACGAAGAAGTCGATGGCGAAACGCTGGGCGGGGCCGAGATGCACAGCCGCATCTCGGGCGTGTCCGACTATCTGGCCGAGAACGAGCACGAGGCGCTGGCGCGCGTGCGCGAGATCGTCGCGAAGTTTCCTCTGGCGTCGGCGCCATCGCCTGCTTCATCGAAGGCGGCCGTGCCCCCCCGCTACGACGCTAGCGAGATCAACGGCATCGTCAGCCGCGATCCGAAGCTGCCCTACGACGCGCGCGAGATCATCGCGCGGCTGGTGGACGACAGCGACTTCCACGAGTTCAAGCCGCTCTGGGGCGAGACCATGGTATGCGGCTTCGCGCACATGCACGGCTACCCTGTTGGCATTCTCGCCAACAACGGCGCGCTGTTTTCTGAATCGGCGCTGAAGGCGGCCCACTTCATCGAACTGGCCAACCAGCGCAACGTTCCGCTGCTGTTCCTGCAGAACATCTCGGGCTTCATGGTGGGCAGCCAAGCCGAGCGCGGCGGCATCGCGAAGAACAGCGCGAAGATGTTCTATGCGCAAGCCAACGCGCGTGTGCCGCGCTTCACGGTGATCGTCGGCGGCTCTTACGGCGCGGGCAACTACGGCATGTGCGGGCGCGGTTTCCAGCCGCGCTTTCTTTTCGCGTGGCCGAACGCGCGCGTGGCGACCATGAGCGCCGACATCGCCGCGAACGTCATGCTCGAACTCGGCCGCGCCAGCCTCAAGGGCGGCAACGATCCCGACCAGCTGGCCGAGACCGAACGTCGCGTGCGCGAGCAGTACGCGCGACAGAGCGATCCCTACTATGCGACCTCGCGCCTGTGGGACGACGGCCTGATCGAGCCGGCGCAGACGCGCGACGTGATCGGCCTCGGGCTGGCGCTCGCGGCGCGAACGACGCCGCCTTCGATCGCAAGCCCTGTGTACCGCATGTGATGTGACCGATGAAAGCGCTCATGAATCCGAAGTCGTACGAAACGCTCAAGCTGGACGTCGACGAACGCGGGGTCGCACGGCTCACGCTCGCCAGGCCGCAGGCGCACAACGCGCTGAACGCGCAATTGATCGCCGACCTCCAGCACGCGGTGGATGGCCTCGCGTCCGGGAGCGATGCGGGCTACGCGATTCGAGCAGTCGTCCTGACCGGCGAAGGCGAGAGCTTCTGCGCCGGAGGCGACCTGCGCTGGATGCAGGCCAACATGAAGAAGAGCCGCAGCGAACGCCTGGCCGAAAGCGCCTCGCTGGCAACCATGCTGCGTGCGATGAACGAGTTGCCCATGCCCGTGATCGGCCGCATCAACGGACCCGCGTACGGCGGCGGCGTCGGCATGATCTCGGTGTGCGACATCGCGATCGGCGTTGCGAGCGCCAAGTTCGCGCTCACCGAAGTCAGCCTCGGTCTCTTGCCCGCCAACATCGCGCCCTACGTGGTCGCGCGCATCGGCGCGGCCAACGCGCGCCGCACGATGCTCACCGCGCGACGCATGACGGCGCTCGATGCGAAGGCCTTCGGGCTGCTGAGCGAAGTGGTCGGCGAAGACGAGCTCGACGCCGCGGTGGAGCGCGAGTTGTCCGACCTTCTGCGCTGCGCGCCCGGCGCGGTCGCGGCCACCAAGAAGCTGATCGCCTTCGTCGATCACCACGACCTGCCGACCAGCATGGTCTATACCGCCGACCGGCTCGCCGATGCCTGGGACAGCGACGAAGGACAGGACGGCGTTGCCTCGTTCTTCGAAAAACGAACACCGTCCTGGCGCAAGTGATCGGCTGTTGACCCGGCCCATGTTCAAGACTCTTCTGATCGCCAATCGCGGCGAGATCGCAGTGCGCATCATCCGCGGCTGCAAGAGACTCGGCGTGCGCACCGTCGCGGTCTATTCCGAAGCCGATCGGCACGCGCCTCACGTCGCGCTCGCCGACGTGGCATGCATGATCGGGCCGGCCGATGCAGGCAAGAGTTATCTGAACGTCGAGGCGATCATTTTGGCGGCGCGCCGCCATGGCGCGGAAGCAATCCATCCGGGCTACGGTTTCCTCTCCGAGAGCCTCGCGCTGATCACCGGCTGCGAGCGCGAAGGCATCGTCTTCGTCGGCCCTTCGCGTGAAGCGATCCGTTTGATGGGCTCGAAGATCGAAGCCAAGCGCATCGCCGCCGCGGCGGGCGTGCCGATCGTGCCGGGATACGGGGGCGACGACCAGGCCGGTCCGACGCTTGCGGCTGCCGCGGAAGACATCGGCTATCCGGTGTTGATCAAGGCCTCCGCGGGCGGAGGCGGCAAGGGCATGCGCGTCGTGCACGACGCGGGTGAATTCGCGGGCAACCTCGACCTGGTCCGGCGCGAAGCGCGATCCGCCTTCGGTGACGGCGACGTATTGCTCGAACGCTACATCCGCGAGCCGCGCCATCTCGAAGTGCAGGTGCTCGGCGATCGCCACGGCCGTCTGCTGCATCTGTTCGAGCGCGAATGCTCGATCCAGCGCAACAACCAGAAGGTGATCGAGGAGGCACCCGCGCCGCATCTCGACGCGGCGCGTCGCGCGGCCTTGCATGCGCATGCCTTGGCCGTGGCCGGCGCGGTCGGCTACGACTCCGCGGGAACCGTCGAATTCATCCACGACAGCGAGAGCGGTGAAACCTTCTTTCTCGAGATGAACACGCGCCTGCAGGTCGAGCATCCGGTGACGGAGATGACGACCGGAATCGATCTGGTCGAATGGCAACTGCGCGTGGCCGCCGGCGAGCCGCTGCCCTTCGCGCAAACCGACATCACGTGTCGGGGCTGCGCGATCGAGGCACGCGTGTGCGCCGAGAATCCCGCGGAAAAATTTCGGCCCGAGACGGGCACCGTGCTGCTCTACCGCGAGCCGTCGGGACGAGGCGTGCGTATCGATTCGGGCGTGGCCGCGGGTAGCGAGATCGCGCCGTACTACGACTCGCTGCTGGCCAAGGTGATCGTGCATGCTGACGATCGCGCCACCTGCGCGCGCAGCCTGGCGATGGCGCTGGACGACTTCGTGCTGATGGGGGTCGGAACCAATCTCGCTTTTCTCGCGGACGTCGTGCGCCGTCCCGAATTCGCCCAGCCGTTGTCGGCGCGTTTTCTCGAGCGCGCCTTTCCCGACGGTTGGCGCATGTCGCTGTACGACGACGAGGTCGAGACGATCGCCGCGGCTGTCTCTCGGGTTCTCGCGCTCGAAGACGCGGCGGCCGGTACCACTGCGCCGTGGCAATCGCTGGGTGCATGGCGCGTGCTTCACAACGCCGGCCAGCTCGGCGCTACTGCAGTGCTGCTCGAAGACGAGGCCGGCGTCGTGCGACGACTCGCCGTGTCCGATGCGCGCGGCGCATCCGGCGCGAGAGGTCACTTCCGTGTGGAAGGGTACGGAGCCGGAGCCACCGTCCATGCACGCCTGCGGGCGGGCGAGTTGTTCCTTGAGATCGGAGACGCGACGCGGCGCTATCACGTCGCCGTCGAAGCCGATCGCATCATGCTGGCCGGCGGCGGCCGCAGTCGCACGTGGCGGCGGTCGTCGCGATGGGCAGAGGCACTGGCAGGCGCCGGCAGCGCCGCGCGGAAGGGGACCGACATCGTCGCGCCCATGCCCGGTGCCGTGACTGCAGTCCATACGTCCACGGGTGCGCGCGTGAAAGCCGGTGAAGTGCTGATCCTTCTCGAAGCGATGAAGATGATCCAGAGCCTGCCCGCGCCTGTCAGCGGAACGGTACTGTCGGTGCGTTGCCGCGTCGGCGACACGGTCAAGGGCGGCGACATCCTCATCGAAATCGAAACGGAAGGGGTGCCAGCGTGAACGAGGCGATCTATTTCACCGAAGAACATCGGATGTTCCGCGAGAACCTGCGTCGCTTCATCGAGACCGAGGTGACGCCGCATGCCGAACCCTGGGAGGAAGCGGGCAAGGTGCCGCGCGCCGTGTTGAAGAAACTGGGCGCGCTCGGCTACCTCGGCATTCGTTATCCCGAACAGTACGGCGGCGCCGGACTCGACACCGTCTACAGCGCCATCCTCGCCGAAGAGTTGGGGCGTTCGACCTTCGGCGGTTTCGCCGTCACGGTGCTGGTCCACACCGACATGGCTTCCCCACATCTCGCGAACTTCGGCAACGCCGAACAGTTGGCGCGTCATCTGCCGGCGGTCATCAAGGGAGAGAAGATCACGGCGGTCGCCGTGACCGAGCCGGATGCGGGCTCCGACGTGGCGGGCATCCGCACGCGGGCCGAACGCAAGGGTGACTCGTGGGTGATCAACGGCAGCAAGATGTTCATCACCAATGGCGTACACGGCGACCTCTTCTTCGTCGCCGCCAAGACCGACCCCACGGCCAAGCGCGGCATCTCGATGTTCATCGTCGAGAAGGGCACGCCCGGCTTCACGGTCGGGCGAGCGCTCAATAAAATGGGCTGGCTGTGCTCCGACACGGCCGAGCTGGTCTTCGAGGACTGCCGCATTCCTGCGGCCAACCTGCTGGGCGAAGAAGGCAAGGGCTTCTACTCGATCATGCGCAACTTCCAGAACGAGCGCATCGTGCTCGGCGCGCAGGCGATGGGCGAGGCCGAGAAGGCGCTCGAGCTGACCGTCGCCTACGCGAAGGAGCGTCACGCTTTCGGCGCGCCGCTCTGGAACAAGCAAGCGATACGGCAGCGTCTGGGGATGCTGGCGGCGCGGGTCGCCGCCGCGCGGCAACTGGTCTATCACGCGGCATGGCTGGACGCGCAAGGCAGCAATTGCGTGTCGGAAGTCTCGATGGTCAAGGCGCTGTGCGGCGAGCTCGTCAACGAGGTGACCTACGCCTGCCAGCAATTCCACGGCGGCTTCGGCTACATCCGCGAATCGGCGATCGAGCGCATGGTGCGCGACGCGCGCATCCAGTCCATCGGCGGCGGTGCGACCGAAGTGATGCTCGACGAGATCGCCAAGCGCATGTAGAACGCCGCGTTGCCGCGAGCGTATGCAAGAATGCGGCGCACCGCGCGCACCGCGTTGCGTGATGGCGCGGAGTGCGGCCCTGAGTGCCGCCCTGAGCGCGTCGCACCCCCTGTCGCTGGAGGCGAACAGCATGTCGCAAGATCTTTCTGGCCTCGACACGTTTCCCAAGCTTCTCCAACACCACGCGCGCGTGCGCGGCGAGCGCGCGGCGATCCGCGAGAAAGACCTCGGCATCTGGCAGACCTGGACCTGGAAGCAGTTCGCCGATGAAACGCACGCGCTGGCGTGCGGGCTTGCGGAGCAGGGATTCAAGCGCGGCGACCACCTCGTGATCGTCGGCGAGAATCGGCCGCGACTGTATGCGGCCGTGTGCGCGACCCAATCGCTGGGCGGCATTCCGGTGCCGCTCTATCAGGATGCGGTGGCCACCGAGATGGCATTCCCGATCCACAACGCCGATATCACGCACGCGATCGTCGAAGACCAGGAGCAGGTCGACAAGCTGCTGGAAATCCTTCCGAAGTGCCCGACGCTCAAGCACATCTACTACGACGACCCGCGCGGGCTGAGGCATTACACGCAGCCCGAGTTGATGAGCTATGACGCGCTGCTCGATGTCGGCCGCGCATTCCACCAGCGCGACCCCGCCTTCCTCGACAACGAGATCGCGCAGGGGTCGGGCGCGGATCCCGCGGCGATGTTCTTCACGTCGGGAACCACGGGCGTTGCCAAGGGTGTCGTGCTCACCCACCACGCGCTGATCGATCGCGCGCGCGCCGCGGCCGAGTTGGAGGGGCTGACCGACCGCGACGTGGTGTTCGCCTACCTGCCGCCGGCGTGGATCGGGCAGAACATCTTTTCCTATGCCCAACCGATGGTCACCGGCTACTGCATCTGCTGTCCCGAGTCGGTCGACACGGTGGTGTCGGACATGCGCGAGATCGGTCCGACCTATTACTTCGCGCCGCCTCGCGTGCTCGAAGGCCTGCTCACGCAGGTGACGATACGCATCGAGGATCTGTGGTGGGGTGGTCGCAAGGCTTTCCACTATTTCATGAACGTCGCGCAACGCGTGGGCGGCAAGCTGCTCGACGGCAAGCCCGTGCCGGTCTTCGATCGACTCCAGTACGCGCTCGGCAACGTCTTTCTTTACGGCCCTCTGCGCGACGTGCTCGGGATGTCGCGTATCCGCGTGGCCTACACCGCGGGCGAAGCGATCGGGCCGGACCTGTTCCGGTTCTTCCGTTCGATCGGCATCAACCTCAAGCAGCTCTACGGTTCGACCGAGACCAGCGTGTTCGTGTGCATACAGCCCAACGGTCAGGTGAAGGCCGATACCGTCGGACCGCCGGTCAAAGGCGTCGAGCTCAAGTTCACGCCGCAGCGCGAACTGCTGATCCGCTCGCCGGGCTTGTTCCACTCCTACTACAAGGAACCCAAGGCGACCGCCGAAGTGAAGGACGCCGAGGGCTGGTACCACACCGGCGACGCCGGCTATTTCGATCCCGACGGACACCTGAAGATCATCGACCGCGTCAAGGACGTGGGCGAGCTCGCCGACGGCACCTTGTTCGCACCGAAGTACCTCGAGAACAAGCTCAAGTTCTTTCCGTACATCAAGGAGGCGGTCGCGTTCGGCGATCACCGCGACCAGGTCTGCGCGTTCATCAATATCGACATGGAAGCCGTCGCCAACTGGGCCGAGAGACGCAACATCGCGTTCTCCGGCTATACCGATCTCGCGCTGCGCGACGAGGTCCACAAGCTGGTTCGCGAATGCGTCGAGAAGGTCAATGTCGATCTCGCGGGCGAGCCCGAGATCGCCAATTCGCAGATCCATCGCTTCATCATCCTGCACAAGGAACTCGACGCCGACGATGGCGAGCTGACGCGAACCCGCAAGGTGCGCCGCGGCTTCATCGCGGAAAAATATGCGCCGCTGATCGCCGCTCTCTACGGCGGCAAGCAGGAGTGCTTCATCGAGACCCAGGTGCGCTTCGAAGACGGACGCACCGGCATGATCAGCGCCACCCTCAAGGTGCTGGACGCGAAAACCTCGGCGGTCATGGCCAGGGCTGCCTGAACGCCGCGCCTTGATGCGAGGCAAGACGCGCGGGAACGCCGCGCGCACACGTGACATCGAATGCCACATGTGCCGGGTCTGCGCCGCGGACCCGATCGCCGGCTCATCGCACGATTCACGCGTGTGGCGAGAACTATCCAGGAGAAACGAAATGAAGCTGACCCTACAATCGTTGGCGGTGTGCGCCTTTGCTGTCGCAACCATGCCTGCATGGGCGCAAGGCGCCGGCCCGACCGATCCGCAGATCGCGGCCATCGTGGTGACGGCCAACCAGGTCGATATCGATGCCGGCAAGCTCGCCACCGGCAAGAGCCAATCGAAGCCCGTGAAGGACTTCGCGCAGCTCATGATCACCGACCACACCAGCGTCAACAAATCCGCGGTCGATCTCGTGACGAAGCTCAAGGTCACGCCTGAGGACAATGCCACCGCGCAAAGCCTGAAGAAGGGCGGCGAAGACAATCTCGCGAATCTCGGGAAACAGAGCGGGCCGGCCTTCGACCGCGCCTATGTCGATCATGAGGTCGCGTACCACCAGGCAGTGATCGATGCGTTGGACAAGACGCTGATCCCGAATGCGAAGAACGACGAACTCAAGGCCTTGCTCGTGAAGGTGCGTCCTGCCTTCATCGCACACCTCGAACATGCCAAACGCCTCCAAGCGGACCTCGGCAAGAGCGGTGGCTGATCGACGTTTCGAGGCCTCGATGAAAACCACGATGATGTCCGCGCTGCTTACCGCAACCCTGTCGGTTGGCGCGCAGGCGGCGCCGCAAACGCATACGGTGACGATCGCGAACCTGCAATTCGAGCCGCACACGCTCACCGTCAAGCGCGGTGACCGTGTGGTGTGGGCCAACAAGGATCTGGTACCGCACACGGTCACGGCCGACAAGGTTTTCGATTCGCACAACATCGCTGCGAATGCGTCGTGGGCTTACATCGCGCGAACGCCGGGTCGATACGATTACATGTGCACTCTGCACCCCATGATGAAGGCGACGCTGGTCGTCGAATGAATCCATGATCGATCACGCGCTCACGACGAGCACCGGCGATGACGACAGCGATGAAAGCCTCGTTCAACGCATCGCGGCGGGAGACCTCTCGGCGTTCGAGCTGCTCATGCGACGCCACAACCGCCGCCTGTTCAGGCTCGCCCGAGCGACGCTGCGCAATCACGCCGAAGCCGAAGACGCGCTGCAGGAGGCCTATCTGTCGGCGTATCGCGCGATCGGGCAGTTTCGAGGCGATTCCACGTTGTCGACCTGGCTGTCGCGACTGGTGCTCAATGAATGCCTCGGCCGCCTGCGGCGCACGGCGCGTCGCGACAACGTCGTGCCGATCGTGAGTTCAACCGATCAAGTCGAAGTCGAATCCATGAGCACACCCCGTTCCGACTCGCCCGACCAGGCCTTCGCGCGTGCCGAGGTGCGCGCGCTCCTCGAACGCAGGATCGATGCGCTGCCCGACGTGTTTCGCACCGTGTTCGTCCTGCGCTGCGTGGAGGACATGAGCGTCGATGAAACGGCGCGCTGCCTCGACATTCCCGAGGCGACCGTGCGCTCGCGGCACTTCCGGGCGCGCGGCATGTTGCGCGAGTCGCTTGCGCAAGACTTCGACACAGCCGAGCGCGATGTCTTCGAATTCGGCGGTGCGCATTGCGATCGCATCGTCGCGCAGGTGCTGTCCCGGCTCAAGGATGCTCCGCAACGCTGACATCTTAATAGGGCATTATCCGCAATCCGATTTCGATCCTGCTTCGTATACCTTCCTTCATCAACGAATAGAAGGGTTGCATCGTGACCGATGCATACGATGTCTTGCGGTTCGCGATCCGCGGACACAACGCTGTGCGCACCCGTCTGCTACGCGCAGCCGAATCCTTGTGCAAGGGTGAACCACCTCGAATTCCTCTGGAGCCCCTGATGGAGGAATTCGATCTCGCGCATCAGCGGCTGATGGGTTCGCTCGGTCTCGTGGCCAAACGCGGGCCGGCACCGGCGCCGCTGATCCCGCAGCCCAAGCCCAAGCTTCGCTAGCGATCGCGCAATCGCGATCG
>JBBQCA010000074.1:0-13460 GCA_038318315.1 Burkholderiales bacterium
CGATATTCCAGAGATGATGACGATCTTGCATCTCTTGCCATTCGCAAGGTCAGGCTTCATCGTCGCAATTGCCGCTCCAAGCAGCGACAGTGGGCCCACAAAACTGTTCTGGAGAATTTCGCGCCACCTTTCGCTGCTCGGCAGGGGGTCGTTGGTTGGCGGATCCTGGGGTGGCATCAAGACGGCGCCGTCCAGGATCACGTTCCTCGTGCTCAATTCCTCCGCAAATTTTTCGATCGAGTCATCGCGCGTCATATCCACGGAAATCCATGAGTAGGCGCCGTGAAAGTTGCGCGACAAGTGCGAGCAGCAAGCCTGCAGCTTGTTTGCTTCGCGTGCCGCGAGAACCAATGAATACCCTGCATTGGCCTGTCGCAGACCGCCAAGCCAATGCCGCCGGTCGCTCCCGTTACAAGAACCGTCTGACGAGCCGCGCTCACTTCGTCTCCTCCAGGCTCAAGCAAGAGCGCTTGGCCAAATTCACGAATTGCTCTCGAAGACAGGAAAAAAAAGGTTCAGGGCAAAGGCTTGCGATGAATTCAGGTGATGAAAATACTTGTGCAGCCGGATGGCGGGGCTGCTCTTGACGAAAGCCCTGACTTCGCTGCGAATAGACTCAAGAATATTCAGCCACTTCAGTTCGATCGGGAGGATGTGACCATGACGCACTTCACGCACTCGATAAAGGTAGCTGCCGCTTCGTGCACTCCTAGCCTGGATGCTTTGTACGAGCTTCGGTGCTTCTGGAAGCGCTGCGCAAATGTTGCGATGAATCTCTCCTGTCTTCTGGGGGACTGTGCTATGGAGAATGCCTTTGAGAAGCGCGGCCTATTCTTTCCGGTCTAATCCGCAGCACTCGCCTCAGATTACACCCGCCATTGCGGTGGCACGCTCCGCGGCCTCTAAACTGGATCGCTCAGGCCCATTGCGCACGATGATGTCTGCTGGCCGAGAGCAGTAGTTCGGCGCAAGCCGGCATCGACCCGTCGCGGGAGTTCAAATTGAGACGCTTCGCGACGCCCGCTCCGTTGGCCACATCCACCGCACTGCGCTAAACTGCGCGTCCCGCGTCAAGGAGCGTTGCGACGGGTCGATTCTCGACTCTGCCAGGCTTGACGCATCGCGAGTCGTCCAGACGTTCGCGATGGCAACGGCGCTCACGACTTCATTCGAAAGAAAGGAGCGCGTGATGAGCGCCGTTCTCAAACCCACCGCCGTTTCAAATTCCACCTCGCCCACGGGCCGCTTCTCCGACTTCAAGGTCGCCGATCTTTCGCTCGCCGCATGGGGCCGCAAGGAAATCGCGATCGCCGAGACCGAGATGCCCGGCCTGATGGCGATACGCGACGAGTTCGCGAAGAGCCAGCCGCTGGCCGGTGCCTGCATCACCGGCTCGCTGCACATGACGATCCAGACCGCCGTGCTGATCGAGACGCTGCAGGCGCTGGGCGCAGAAGTGCGCTGGGCCTCGTGCAACATCTTCTCGACGCAGGACCACGCCGCCGCCGCGATCGCGGTGAACGGGCACAGGGGCCAGGGCACGCCGGTGTTCGCCGTCAAGGGCGAGTCGCTCGCCGAGTATTGGGACTACACGCATCGCATCTTCGAATGGCCGGCCGGCGCCAAGGGCGCGGTCTATTCGAACATGATCCTCGACGACGGCGGCGACGCGACGCTGCTGTTGCATCTGGGCGCACGCGCTGAACAAGACGCGAGCCTGATCGCCAAGCCGACCAGCGAAGAAGAGACCGAACTCTACGCCGCCATCAAGGCCAAGCTCGCGACCGATCCGACCTGGTACTCGACACGTCTCGCGCACATCAAGGGCGTGACCGAAGAGACCACCACCGGCGTGCATCGCCTCTATGAGATGCACAAGAAGGGCGAGCTCGAGTTCCCCGCAATCAACGTCAACGACTCGGTCACCAAGTCCAAGTTCGACAACCTCTACGGCTGTCGCGAATCGCTGGTCGACGGCATCAAGCGCGCCACCGACGTGATGATCGCCGGCAAGGTCGCGCTGGTTGCGGGTTACGGCGACGTGGGCAAGGGCAGCGCGCAGGCGTTGCGCGCGTTGTCGGCGCAGGTGTGGATCACCGAGGTCGATCCGATCTGCGCACTGCAGGCGGCGATGGAAGGCTATCGCGTCGTGACGATGGACTATGCCGCCGACAAAGCCGACATCTTCGTGACCGCGACCGGCAACTACAGGGTCATCACGCACGAGCACATGGCGAAGATGAAGAACCAGGCGATCGTCTGCAACATCGGCCACTTCGACAACGAGATCGATGTCGCGTCGCTCGAGCAATACGAGTGGGACGAGATCAAGCCCCAGGTCGATCACATCACCTTCCCGGACGGCAAGAAGATCATCATGCTGGCCAAGGGCCGTCTCGTGAATCTGGGTTGCGGCACGGGCCATCCGAGCTTTGTGATGAGCTCGTCGTTCGCGAACCAGACGATCGCGCAGATCGAGCTGTGGGCCAAGAACGCGGACTATCCGGTCGGCGTCTATGTGCTGCCCAAGCATCTCGACGAAAAAGTCGCGCGCCTGCAGTTGCAGAAGTTGAACGCGATGCTGACCGAGCTCACGCCCGAGCAGGCCGGCTACATCGGCGTCGAGCGCGACGGGCCGTACAAGAAGGACACGTACCGGTACTGACGTGCCGTAAAGCGCGAAGGCCGCGGTCGATTGCCCGACGGCCTTCGCGCGTCGATCTTCTCTTCGGAGTTCCCCATGCGCCTGATCCTCGTCTGGCTGATCAATGCAGTCGCGCTGCTTGCGGTGCCCTATCTGATTCCTGCCATCAGCGTGGACAGCTTCACGACCGCGCTGATCGCCGCGCTGGTGCTGGGCCTGATCAACGCGATCGTGCGGCCGATCCTGGTGATCCTCACGCTGCCGGTCACGCTGCTCACGCTCGGCCTGTTCATCTTCGTGATCAACGGGCTCCTGTTCTGGTTCGTGGGTGACATCCTGTCGGGCTTTCACGTGGGCGGTTTCTGGGCCGGCGTGTTCGGCTCGATCGTGTTCTCGGTGATCTCATGGCTGTTGTCGGCAGTCCTGTTGCGCAATGACTGAAGCGGCCGCCGCTGGGTCAGCGCCCATCAGTTTCGAGTTCTTTCCGCCCCGCACCGTCGAAGGCGCCGAAAAACTGCGCGTCGTGCGTCGCGAACTCGCGGTGATGCGGCCCGAGTTCTACTCGGTCACGTTCGGCGCCGGCGGCTCGACGCGCGAAGGCACGCTGGCCACCGTCACCGAGATGCATCGCCAGAATGTCGTCGCGGCTCCGCATCTGTCGTGCATCGGCGCATCGAAGGCCGAGATGCGCGACACGCTGCTGCACTATCGCGACCTGGGCATCAAGCGCCTCGTCACGCTGCGCGGCGACCTGCCCTCGGGCAGCGGCGCCTCGGGCACGGGCGATTTTCGCTATGCGCGCGACCTGGTCGAATTCGTGCGCGCCGAAACCGGCGACTGGTTCCACATCGAAGTCGCCGCCTATCCGGAGACGCATCCGCAAGCGAAGTCACCCGCGGACGATCTCGCGAACCTCGCCGCCAAGTTCAAGGCGGGCGCCGACTCGGCCATCACGCAATATTTCTACAACGCCGACGCCTACTTCCGCATGGTCGATGCGGCACGCGATCTCGGCATCGACGCGGCGATCGTGCCGGGCATCATGCCGATCACCAACTTCACCCAGCTCGCGCGCTTCTCGGACGGCTGCGGCGCCGAGATCCCGCGCTGGATCCGCCTGAAGCTCGCTTCCTTCGGCGACGACACGACTGCCATTCGCGCCTTCGGGCTCGACGTCGTCAGCGCATTGTGCGAGCGACTGCTCGCGGGCGGCGCACCCGGCCTGCACTTCTACACGCTCAATCAGGCCGGCGCCTCGATGGCGATCTGCCAACGTCTCGCGTTGTAGCTCGATCCGCTGGCCGGATGCCCGGGAGCCGCGAGGTGCTGCGCACCTCGCCGTGTGCGAACACGCGGATCAAGATTCGGCATCCGATGCCGACATAGAACGAAGTCGCCCCATCTTCGCCTCCTTTTCGGCGCAATGCCCGGGGCACAGGGGCGCTAGCCTTCCACATCATTCCGTTGCCGTCCGTCGCCCCATGCTCAGAAACAGTATTCAGATTCCCGTCGACCAGATTCGGGTCGGCATGTTCATTGCCGAACTCGATCGTGCCTGGCGCGAAACGCCGTTCATGCTTCAAGGGTTTCGCGTCGCGACCCAAACCGACCTCGCGGCCCTCAAACAGGAGTGCAAGAAGGTCACCATCGATCCCACCCATTCGGTCCCGGGGTCGTTCGAGCACTTGTCCGACCTGCACGTCGTCGAGCGTCGCTTCAACGCGCTCGACTGGATCAAGCGCTTGCGCGTGCGCTTCGGCAAGTTCGCAGAGGCGTCCGAGCAAGTCGCCGAGGAGCGCGAAGCGCTGGGCCTGATTCCCGCCGGCGTAGTGCCGATGATCTATGGCGAGATGAAGCCGGTCGACGTCGAGATCGACCGCGCTGAAGACGTCTATCGCAGCACCGATGCGACGCTCGAGATCATCGCGAAGCAGGTCGCCTGCGGCGAGAAGGTCAATCTCGAAGCAATCGGCGGCGCCGTCGAGAACATGGTCGAGAGCGCGATCGCCAATCCCGATGCGCTGATGTGGGTCGCACGGATACGCACGGAAGACTCGGCCACCTATGCGCATGGCGTGAAGGTCGCCGTATATCTGCTTCAGCTGGGTCGCCATCTGGGCTTCCCGCCGGAGCAATTGGGGAACCTCGGCGCGATCGGACTGCTGCTCGATCTGGGCAAGATCAAAGTCGATCGCGACCTGTTGCTCAAGCGGGGCAAGCTCACGCCGCCCGAGTTCATGCAGGTCAAGCGCCATGTCGAACTCGGGTTGGTCGCGCTCGAAGAATCCGGCAACGTGCATCCCGATGTGCGCGACGGCATCGCGCAACATCACGAGCGGCTCGACGGCAGCGGGTATCCGGCCGGCCTTTCGGCTACGCAGATCGGCATCTACGGTCGCATGGCCGCGGTGGCCGATTCGTTTGCGGCGCTCACCTCGCTGCGTCCCTACGCCGCCGCGTTGCCGGCCTACGACGCGCTCAAGATTCTCTACGTGCAGAGCGGCACGCATTACCACGCGCCGCTGGTCGAGCAATTCGTGCAGGCGATCGGCGTGTTTCCCGCGGGTTCGCTGGTCGAGTTGTCGTCGGGCGAGGTCGCAACCGTGCTCGCGCACAACCGCGTGCGTCGCCTCGAGCCGCGCGTGCTCGTGCTGACCGACCCCGCGAAGAACCCGATCCACGAGCCCATGCCGCTCGACCTTCTGCTGCAACCGAAAGCCGCCGACGGCAGTGACATCAAGATCGTGCGCGGCTTGCCGACGGGCGCCTACGGCCTGGACCTCAGGCAGTTCTATTTCGCATGAATCTCTGGCCGAAGGCGAAGGGCGCGACGGTCGGGCAGGCGGGACGCGCCGAGTCCGTGTCTGCGCCGGGGTTCTTCGACGAAGCGCATCAGTGCGACGTCGATACGCTACTTTCCTATCTCAATACATTGATCGCCAAGCGCCGCGCCGACCTCGTGCAAACGGGCCTCACGACGGACAGCGAGCTGCTGGCGGCGACTAGCGGCGGTTTCGGCGTCTTCCTGATCGAGCTGCGACGCAGCGATCGCACGCGCGCGCTGGCCGGCGTCGAGGGCGCGCGCGACGTGCTCGCGATCATCTGTCGCCGCGCCGCCGAGCTGCTGCGAGCCGGCGACCGCTTCGCATTGATCGGCGTCGAAAACCTGTTGCTGGTGTTGCCCGAAGTCGACAGTACGGGACGCGCGCTTCTGGTCGCGACTCGACTCGTGCAAATCCTGCAGGAGCCGATGCGCGAGGTGGACATGCCCGGTCTCGTTCACGCGCGCATTCGGCCCGCGATCGGCTGCGCGTTGTTCCCCACGCAAGGCCTCGATGCCGAGTCGCTGATCGCCGCAGCCGATCGGGCCTGTCAGGCGGCACGCACGCTCGAAGAGGGCTACCGCATCGCCGAAAGCGGCACGGGGGTTCATGACGATGCCAACCTCTCGGGCGATCTCGAAGTGGCGCTGCAAGCCAATCAGCTCGAGGTCTGGCTGCAACCTCAATACAACCTGCGCACGCAACGTTTCGATGCAGCCGAAGCGCTGATTCGCTGGCCTCGCGCCGCGGGCCTCGCACCGGTTGCGCCGATCAAGGTGATCGAGTTGGCCGAAGCACAGGGCTTGATGCCGACCCTGACGCTGTTCGTGCTCAACACCGTGCTGCGTCAGTCGGCCTCGTTCTCGCAACGAGGCATCGATCTGCGCATCGCGGTCAATCTGTCGGCCTCGATGCTGACCGATGTGAACCTGCCACGCACCGTCCAACAAGCGCTCGAATTGTGGGGCGTCGCGCCCGATCGCCTGACGCTGGAAGTCACCGAGAACACCCTGATGCATGACGTCGAGGGTTCGCTCGCGACCCTGCACGCCTTGAAGCAGGTGGGTACGCGGGTGTCGCTCGACGACTTCGGCACCGGCTATTCGTCGTTCGCATATTTGCGCCGCATGCCGCTCGACGAGTTGAAGATTGATCAACTGTTCGTGCGCAATCTCGGCTCGGTCGCCAAGGACGCGTCCGACAGCCAGCGCGACGGCGACATGCGTATCGTTCGTTCGATCATCGATATCGCGCACAACTTCGACCTGCAAACCGTGGCCGAAGGAGTCGAAGACAAGGCGACGCTGGAGCTGCTCGAGGCTCTGGGATGCGACGTGATCCAGGGTTACTTCACCGCGCGCCCGATGCCGATCGGCATATTCGAAGCGTGGTGGCGCGAACACGCCGCCGGTTCGAGCTACCTGACACCTTCCTCGGTGACGATGTAGTCGAGCGGCACATCATGCGGACCGGACTTGAAGTTCTCCACGCGCATCGACTCGTAGGACACGCCGATCGCCTTGAAGCGACGCGATGCGAGCGTACGGTCGTAGTAGCCGCCGCCATATCCCAGGCGATGGCGCACGCCATCGGGCCCGATCGAGAAGCCCACGCAGGGAACCAGGAGCAACTCGACATATACCGCGTTGCCCGAGGTCGGCACGGGAACGCCGAGAAAACCCGGCGCCATCGCCGAATGCGGCTTCCAATGCACGAACGTGAGGGGCCGCAGCACCCGATCGACCAGCGGCAGTCCGATTCGATGCCCGCCCTTGGTCAACTCGTGAAACAGCGGTCGCAGGTCGGGCTCGTTGCGGATCGGCCAATAGCCGCCGATCTTCCACGGCGGCGGGCTCGTCCTGAGCACGTCGCGCAGCAGCACCCGCAGGTGGTCGGCGATGCGCTGATCCTTTTGGGCGCGCTCGGGTTCGGACAGCTCGATCCGCATCGCCAGCAGCCGCCGGCGTTCGGCCTCGCGGGACGCGTCGGAGATGTCGACTTGGGTGTCGCTTGCGATCGTGGACGATCCATCGAAGTCGGGGTCGGGCGGGGTCGAGACGGGCATGGGCCAATGCTATGCTAAGTCTCGCGAGGCGTCACCGCCGACGATCCGGCAATGCCTGCCGTTTACGACGACGCGTAGCCGTTGGTGATGCCGTAAGTCGCTACCACGCGTTTGCGCCCGCAGTCGATCGGCGCGGCGCTTTCCACATTGCGGGGCGTTTTCGCCATCCCGCTTCAAAAGGCGTGCTTCCCTTGTCTTCCAGTCATCGCGTCGTGCGTTATGCATCGATGCCTCGCTCGCTTTCGTCACTCGCGCATGTGTTTGTCATCGCGCCCTTCCGGGCATTCCTCTGCACCGGCCTCGTGCTTGGCCTCGTGCTGACGTCGCAAGTCCAGGCGGCTCGCCCGCAAGCTCGCCCGCCCGACGCGCCCCAGCTTGCGATGCAGATGAGCAGTGCGGACGACGCCTTCTTCGCGGCGCGCGACGCGGTGCGCGCCAACGACTATGAGCGCGCGGCCACCTTCTCGCAGCGCGTGACTGCGCTCGACCCGCGCTATCCGCTCGCCGCTTACCTGGAGTATTGGGCGCTCTCCAAACAGCTGCGCGACTACAGCGATGCGCTCATTGCGGCCGCACCCGACGATGCGGTACGCGGCTTCATCGCGCGCAACAAGGGCAGCGTCGTGGCCGACCTCGCACGGCGCGACTGGCTGCTGGCGCTGGGCAAGCGCGGCGAGTGGGCCACCTTCGAAAGCGAGATGCCGAAGTTCGTGCTGAACGACGACGCGCAGGTCACCTGCTTTCATCTTGCTGCGCGCGCGCTCAATCAGATTCGAGGCGCTTCGAC
Organism: Burkholderiales bacterium; assembly: GCA_038318315.1. Lineage (GTDB taxonomy): Bacteria > Pseudomonadota > Gammaproteobacteria > Burkholderiales > Burkholderiaceae_D > CAHJXF01. The sequence goes on from JBBQCA010000074.1 coordinate 8,319, forward strand.
AGTGGCGCGCGCTTCCGGCAACGCCGGTGGCGGCGACGCCGGATTGACCATCGCATCCGAGGGCGAGGGCGAGGCCGCCTCATCGACCCATGCCGCGACCAAGGCCGCGTCCACCGCCGAGCTGCTGCGCGCCTCGCGCGTCGCGCTCTCGCAGCCGCGCAACTACGCGAGCGACACGGGCGCATGCCCGACGCTCGGCCGCATCCTCGTCGCCGAGAAGCGCATCACGCCTCAAGAAATCTGGTCGTGGGTACGCCTCGCGTCGGATACCAACAACCTCACCGCAGCGCGGCGCTATGCGCTGCTGCTCTCGGACGCCGAACGCGGCGGCGAGCGAGGAGCCGACTCCGCCCGTTTCTACAAGCAGCTCGACGCGGCGCTCGACAAGCCGGCGCTGTGGATTGCCAGATTCGGCGACGAAGACGGACTGGCTGCGCGATGGAAACGCGAACTGGTCGTGCTGGCGCTCGCGCGCATGGTGCGCAGCGATCCGGCGCAGGCGGGCGCGACCTTGCAGCGGCGACTGGCCGAATCCCTGAGTGGCCCGGAGCGCGCCTACCTGAACGCGCAGCTTGCAGCCGCCGCGGCAAAGAAGCAGATGTCGGACGCCAACGCCTGGTCGAGGAAATCGCTCGCCGCCGAGGGCCTGTCCGAAGATATCCTGACGTGGCAAGTCAGAGGCGCATTGCGTGCGGAAGACTGGAAACTCGTCGAGGCGTTGATCGAAAAGATGCCCGCCGAGATGAAGCGCCCGCAAGCGTCCGAGGGCACCTGGGCCTATTGGCTGGCGCGCGCCTACAAGGCCAGGAAGAAGAACGAAGCCGCGCAGGCGCTGTTCACGCAGGTCTCCGATCAATTCGGTTTCTACGGACAGCTTGCGACCGAAGAACTCGGCCGCAAGATCACGCTGCCGGCGCGTGCAACGCCAGTCACCGAGGCCGAGGTCGCCGCCGTGAAGAATCTTCCGGGATTCACACGAGCGCTTTACTTCTATCGACTCGACATGCGTCGCGAAGGCAATCTCGAATGGAACTTCGCATTGCGCGACATGAGCGACCGCGAGCTGCTCGCCTCGGCTGAATGGGCCAGCCGCAGCCTGCTGCTCGATCGCGCCGTCAACACCGCCGACCGCACGAAGAACGAACACGATTTCGCGTTTCGTTTTCTCACGCCATTCAAGGCGCAGATGCAGGAGAAGGCGGCCGCCAACGGGCTCGACCTCGAATGGGTGTACGGACTGATCCGCCAGGAGTCGCGCTTCGTGAACGTGGCGCGGTCGTCGGTCGGCGCGTCGGGCCTGATGCAGTTGATGCCGGCCACCGCGCGTTACGTCGCCAAGAAGATCGGCATGGACGACTATCGTCCCGACGGCGTGGTGGACATCGACACCAATCTCGCGCTCGGCACGGGCTATCTGCGCATGGTGCTGGACGACCTCGACAATCTGCCGGTCCTCGCCACGGCTGCCTACAATGCCGGCCCGGGCCGTCCGCGCGCGTGGCGATCTACGCTCACCCGGCCGATCGAAGGCGCCATCTTCGCCGAAACCATTCCGTTCAACGAAACGCGCGACTACGTGAAGAAGGTGATGAGCAACGCAACCTACTATGCGGTGCTGTTGACCGGCGTGCCGCAGTCGTTGAAGACGCGCATGGGCTTCGTCGCGCAGCGGGGTTATACGGCCAGCGATTTGCCCTGAGTAGCGGGGCGGAGTAGCGGGGCGGAGAAGCGGCCCTGAATAGAGATTGCGAACAAGACCTAAAATGCGCCGCTGGTACTGCGCTCCGTAGTGCCCGGACCTTCACCGAAATCACCCATGCGGCATCAAAACATTCTCGTCATCGGCGGCAGCGGCTTCATCGGCGGCCACGTGGTCGCGGCGCTGGCCGCCGACGGCCGTCGCGTGACCGTGCCTACGCGCCGTCGCGAAGACGGCAAGCGCCTGATCCTCCTGCCGACCGTCGATGTGGTCGAGGCCGACGTCCGGGACGAGGCGACCCTGAAGCGGCTCGGCGCCGGCATGGACGCGGTCATCAATCTGGTCGGCATCCTGCATGGCGACAGCAAGGCCTTCGAGGCTGCGCACGTCGGCCTGCCGAAAGCGATCGTTGCAGCCTGCCTGGAAGCGCGCGTGCCGCGCCTGCTGCACATGAGCGCGCTCGGCGCCGCCATCCGCGGCCCTTCGATGTACCTGCGCTCGAAGGCCGCGGGCGAAGCGGTGGTCGAAGAGGCAGGCGCCATCGCCGGCCCCGACCGCGCGCCGCTGGCCGTTACCATCTTTCGACCCTCGGTCGTGTTCGGGTCGGACGATCGCTTCATGAATCTGTTCGCGGCCATGCAGCGCTGGTTGCCGGTCGTGCCGCTGGCACGCGCGAAGACGCTGTTCCAACCGGTCTCGGTGCGGGACGTGGCCGCTGCGTTCGTGGCGGCGCTCGACGATGACGAATCGTATTCGCGCACCTATGAGCTCACCGGGCCGCGTGTGTATACGCTCGAAGAACTGGTGCAGATCGCGGGCGCCTATCGCGCCGGCGGCAACGGACATCCCCGGCCGGTCCTGCGCTTGCCCGATGTGCTCGGCCGTCTGCAAGCCGCGTTCCTCGAGTTCGCACCGGGGAAGACGCTGATGTCGCGCGACAACTTCGACTCGATGCGCAGCGAGAACATCTCGACCGGTCGCTATCCCGGCCTCTCGGAGCTGGGGATCACGCCCACGCCGCTCGAGCCCGAAGCTGCTGCGTATGTGGGCGGCAAGGGCCGTCGCTCGCATCTGGACCATCTCCGCCATTGGGCGCATCACTGAGAACCTGTCGGCTCCCCGCCATGCTCAAGCTCGTCATCGGCAACAAGAATTACTCGTCGTGGTCGCTGCGCTCATGGCTCTTGCTTACGGAGGCCGGCATTCCGTTCGAGGAGATGCGGCTGTCGTTGTTCACGCCCGAATTCGCGCGCGACATCGTTCGCCTCACGCCGGCCAAACGCGTGCCCGTGCTGATCGACAGCGATGTGAGCACGAACGCGTCCCGGACTGCGGCGCCCGACGGGCTCGCGGTGTGGGACACGTTGGCGATCGCCGAATACCTCGCCGAACGTTTTCCCGAGAAGAGACTGTGGCCCGACGACCCGGCGGATCGAGCGCGCGCGCGTTCGATCTGCGCCGAAATGCACTCGGGCTTCCCGACCCTGCGTCGCGCGATGCCGATGAACGTGTCGGCCGACCTCTCCGGATTCGGATGGAGCGTGGGCGTGCAGGACGACATCGACCGGCTCGTTGCGATGTGGCGCGAGCTGCTCGATCGTCATCGCGGGCCGATGCTGTTCGGCCGCTTCACGATTGCGGACGCCTTCTTCGCGCCGGTGATTTCACGGCTGACGACCTACGGCGTCGCGCTGCCCGACGACATCGCCGCCTATCGCGACGCCGTGCTCGCGTTGCAAGGCATGCGGGCCTGGACCGAGGCCGCGCGCGCCGAGGATGAATTCCTCGCCGACGACGAGCCCTATCGGCGTCAGGCCTGAGCGCGGCCGCGCTGCCGGTGCCGATCTCACACAGGCGCATCGCGCTCGCCTCGCACTCGCGCGCATGAAGACCTACATCGTCGGCGGCGCGGTGCGCGACAAGCTGCTCGGCCTGCCGGTCGCCGATCGCGATCACGTCGTGGTGGGCGCAACCGTGGACGACATGCTCGCGGCCGGATTCAAACCGGTGGGTCGCGACTTTCCCGTGTTCCTGCATCCGGTGACGCACGAGGAATACGCGCTGGCACGCACCGAACGCAAGGTCGCCCCGGGCTATGCGGGTTTCGTCTTCCACGCCGAACCCACCGTCACGCTGGAAGAAGACCTTGCGCGACGCGACCTCACGATCAACGCGATCGCGCAAGACGACGCAAGCCAACGCCTGGTCGATCCCTTCGACGGACAGCGCGATCTCCGGCACCGTGTCTTCCGCCACGTCGGCCCGGCCTTCGTCGAAGACCCGGTGCGCATCCTTCGACTGGCGCGCTTTGCCGCGCGCTTTGCGAACTTCTCGATTGCCGACGAAACCCTCGCGCTGATGCGCGCGATGGCCGCGCGCGGTGAAGTCGATGCGCTGGTGCCCGAGCGCGTCTGGCAGGAAGTCTCGCGCGGGCTGATGGAGCAGAAGCCGTCGCGCATGATCGCGGTCCTGCGCGATGCGCATGCACTAAAGCGAGTGCTGCCCGAGATCGACGCCTTGTTCGAATTGCCGCGCAACACGTCGGACGCTTCAGTCGATGCGCTCGTGCGTGCCGGTGCGACGCTCGCCGCGATCGATCGCGCCGCGGCTTTCGACGCCGCGCTGTCGGCCCGCTTCGCGGCGCTCACGCACGCGTTCGACGATGCGGGCAACAAGCGCGGCGACGCCGATGGCGAGCCCGCGCGGCAGCTTCGTGCGAACCGATCGATCGCGTCCCTCTGCACTCGACTCGGCGTTCCTGCCGCGTGCCGCGACCTTGCGCTCATGCTCGGTCGCGAAATCGCAACGCTCTCCGCATGCTTGCCCGATGCCGAGCAGCAGGTTCGATTGTTCGAACGTTGCGATGCATTTCGAAGACCGGCGCGCTTCGAAGATCTGCTACTCGCAGTGCGCGCGGTGGCGGGTGACGACGCAGTCTCCACGCAGGTCGCGCCTCTGCTCGCACGCAATCTCGCTCGCGCCCGGGCGGTCGATGCCGGTGCGATCGCCCGGCGCGAGGCGGGCAACCCCGCACGCATCGCGATCGCGCTGCATGCGGCGCGGGTCGCGGCGCTGCAAAGGCAGGACCGATAGTCGCCGTGCTCGCGGGCCCCAGTGCCCAGCCCGGCGAGACAGCGCGACCGCTCGACGCATCATCGCGTGTCGTTCGATGACACGAGGCACGACCGCGCGCGGGTAACCATCCGGTCATCAGCAGCGGGCATGATCGCAGCTTCGCCCTCACCGCTGTCTCGATCGCGCCTGGCTTCGCGGGTCGTCCGCAGCGCGATGTTCGTTCTCGCAATTCACCCTTGTGTAATTTCCCTCCCGAATCGGCGACCCAACGACTCGCATCGTTCGAGCCTGCATCGAGCCCTGCCGCTCGCTGCGTTCATCGCGGATCGGGAGCATCCATGAAAGGACGTATATGAAAAGGAAACTTC
>JBBQCA010000075.1:0-13458 GCA_038318315.1 Burkholderiales bacterium
TTTCATCCTCCATCACCAGCGTCTTCACGACAGCGTGTTCATCGACGCCCAGTTCACGCGCCGAAACCGCGGTTCCACCGTGCTCTTCGTATTCGTAAGGATGCTCGGTGAAGGCGACGGCCTGTTCGCGCAACCAGCGGGTGGCCGGCGTCTCCGAGACGTGCGCGCTTTTCGACATGCCTCGCATTATATTGGCCGGCCCGCAGGGGACGAAGCGCCGAAGCCTTCGACCTGTTGACAGCCGGATCGGTCGAGAATATCTTCTTGCTTGAATGATCAATCAAGTCTGATTGACCACATCTGCGATGGCCTCCGACACCCGCGAACGCATCGTGCTCTCCGCCATGCGACTCTTCTGGGAGAAGGGCTACGGCTCGACCAGCATCGCCGACGTGCTGCAGGCCGCCGGCATCAACAGCGGCAGCCTCTACCACTTCTTTCCCGGCAAGCAGGATCTGCTGCTCGCGGTCCTGGCGCTTTACCGTGAAGGCATGTCGCGGATGCTGCTCGAGCCCGCGTGGCGCGGCGTCGACGATCCGATCGAACGCATCTTCGCGCTCCTCGCCCGCTATCGCCAGAGCATCGTCTCCACGGACTGCACCTACGGCTGCCCGATAGGAAGCCTTGCCCTGGAGATACACGAACCCGACCCGCCGGTTCGCGCGGCACTCGCCGCCAACTTCGAGGGCTGGACGAACGCCATCAAAGCCTGCCTCGACGCCGCGGGACCGCGCTTGCCGCAAACCCTCGATCGCCGCGAGTTGGCCGAGTTCGTATTGACCACGATGGAAGGCGGCGTCATGCAGGCGCGTACCCATCGCGACGTGGCGTACTTCGACAGCTCCGTCCTCCAGCTGGGAAATTACTTCGAACATCTGCAGGTCTCGGCAGCCCGGCAATCGCCGGGTGCCAAGGCGAGCAGCCGCAGGGCCCTCAAGTCGACCAAACGCAAAGGAGCCAAATGATGCTGCCATTCAATTTGTGGGCCGTGGTTGTCGCGCAGTCGCCACCTTCGTTCTCGGTGGCATCTGGTATGCGCCGGCCGTTTTCGGTCGAGCGTGGCAACGCGAAGCCGGCCTGAGCGACGAGCAGCTCCGCGAGCGCAAGCCGGCGCTGATATTCGGCGTCGCTTTCCTGCTGTCGCTGCTGTCGGCCGCGGTGTTCGCGTTGTTCCTCGGGCCGCATCCGTCGATGACGCTCGCAGTCGGCGCCGGAGTGGCCGCGGGTCTGGCGTGGGTTGCCGCGAGCCTGGGCATCAACTACCTGTTCGAACGCAAGAGCCTGAAGCTTTTTCTCATCAACGGCGGCTATCACACGGCGCAGTTTTCCGTGTACGGCCTGGTCCTGGGTCTGTTCAACTGAGGTGTCCCATGCGCGCAGCGATCTCAGCCTTGTTCCTCTGCATTCCCCTCGTCGCCGGCGCAGAGCCCGTCGAGGCGTTGAAGCCCATGGCCTTCCTCGCGGGTCACTGCTGGAAGGGTTCGCTTCAGGATGCGCAGCAAACCGACGAGCACTGCTTCGCGTGGCTGTATGCGGGCAAGGCATTGCGGGATACGCACACGGTCCATGCGGCCGGCAAGCCGGACTATGTCGGGGAGACGACCTACTACTGGGACTCGGCGGCCCGGCGCGTCGAGTATGTCTACATCGAGAATCTCGGCGGGATCAGCCGCGGCGTCATGGAGAGTGGGTCGGACGGATTGATCTTTCCGGCCACCCAGTACATCGCGGACGGCCAGGCCATGACTTATCGCGTGAGATGGACGCGCGTAGGTGACGACGCCTACGAAGCCTGGAGCGAAGCGCAGGGCAAGGATGGATGGACCACGATGTTCAAGGTCCTGTTGAAGCGGGTGAAGGAAAGCAGCACCGCGAAGTAAGCGCGCGATCGAGAGTTTACCGGGTCTTCGCCTCACTGAACTGATTGCCGTCTTGAACGTCCTCGTCACCGGAAGCGCCGGTCATCTCGGCGAAGCGCTGATGCGCACCCTGCGCGCGTCGTCGCATCGTGCGGTCGGCGTCGATATCCTTGCCTCGCCGTATACGGATTTCGTCGGGTCGATCGTCGATCGGACATTCGTTGCGGACGCGATGCATGGCATCGATGCGGTCTTGCATGCCGCCACGTTGCACAAGCCGCATGTCGCGACGCATTTGCGTCAGGCCTTCGTCGATGTCAACGTCAGCGGTACCTTGAACCTGCTCGAAGAAGCCGTGGCCGCCAACGTGCGCGCGTTCGTATTCACGAGCACGACCAGCACCTTCGGCCATGCGCTGACTCCGCCGATCGACGCGCCCGCCGCGTGGATCACCGAGGCGGTCACGCCGGTCCCGAAGAACATCTACGGCGTCACCAAGGTCGCGGCCGAGAACCTGTGCGAGCTGATGCATCGCCTGTACGGCCTGCCGTGCATCGTGCTGCGCACCTCGCGCTTCTTCCCCGAAGACGACGACCTTCCCGAGCGAAGGGATGCGCATCAGGACGCCAACCTGAAGATGAACGAATTGCTCTATCGCCGCGCCGATATTGAGGACATCGTGAGCGCGCATCTGCTGGCGATCGAGAAGGCGCCCGATATCGGTTTCGATCGCTACATCGTCAGCGCCACGTCGCCGTTCACGAAGGATGACCTGCGCCAGCTTCGCCACCACGCGGCCGATGTCGTGAAGCGTCACGCGCCAGCGTACGAAACCCTATACGCGCAGCGCGGCTGGACCATGCTCGATGCGATCGATCGCGTGTACGTCAACGACAAGGCGCGCGGGGAACTCGGATGGGCGCCGAGGTTCGACTTCGTTCGGTCCATGCGCGTTCGAATGCGGGCCGAGCACGCCGCACACCATGAACTGCGCCTTCGGAAACCCCTTCTCCAGCATGCTCATCAGCGGAATCGTGCCTCCCTGTCCGAGAAATCCGCAGGGCGCGCCGAAGGTCGCCTGCGACGCATCGTCGAGTGCTTTTGCGAACCAGGGTTCAAGGGTCGGTGCATTCCATCCGGTCGCAATGCCACGATCGGGCTTGAACGTGACCTTCGCCTTGTAGGGCGCGTCCAGTTCTAGCACGCTCTTCAATTCGTTCAGCGCCGAAGGGCCGTCGACCAGCGGCGGCAGGCGCAGCGAAATCTTGAAAGCGGTTCGAGGCCGCAGCACGTTGCCCGCGTCGGCGAGCGGCGGCAGGCCTTCGGCACCGGTCACCGACAGTGTCGGTTCCCACGTTCTATTCAGCAACGCATGGACCGGGTCGGTGGTGGTGGGCTGCACGGTCTCGCCGTGGTCCCCGCACGACCACGGGAAGCGCTTCCACACCATGTCACCGAGGATCTTCGCGGTGGCCTCGGCCTGCGCGACGCGCTCGGCAGGGACTTCGCAATGAAAGCTCTGCGACAGCAGGCGACCGTTGTTCGAGTCTTCGATGCGATCGAACAGCTGCCGCATGATGCGAAACGAAGACGGCACGACGCCGCTCGCATCGCCCGAGTGCACGCCTTCGTCGAGCACGCGCACTTCGAGCACGCCGGTGATGTTCCCGCGCAGCGACGTGGTCAGCCACAACTGGTCGTAGTTGCCGCAACCCGAGTCGAGGCAGACCACCAGCGACACCTCGCCGAGCTGGTCCTTCAGGGCGTCGACATAGGGCAGCAGGTCGTAGCTCCCCGACTCTTCGCAGCTCTCGATCAGCCCCACGCAGCGCGGGTGCGCGATGCCCTGCTTCTCAAGCGCCTGGATCGCAGTGATGGCCGCGTAGACCACGTAGCCGTCGTCGGCGCCACCCCGGCCGTAGAGCTTGCCGTCTTCGAGCTTCGGCGTCCACGGGCCGAGGTCGTTGCGCCAGCCCTCGAACTCGGGCTGCTTGTCGAGGTGGCCATAGAGCAGCACCGTGTCCGTCGTGTGCGACGACGCATCGCCGGTGGCCGGCACTTCGAAGAACAGCACCGGTGTGCGTCCTTCGAGGCGCACGATCTCGAGCTTGAGTCCATCGACCTTCTGAGCTTCGACCCACGCGGCCGCGTCGCGGATCACGCGCTCGAGGTAGCCGTGCGCGACCCAGTCCTTGTCGAAGGCCGGGCTCTTGGCCGGGATCGCGATGTAGTCGGTCAGGCGCTTGACGATGCCATCGTTCCAGCGCTGATCGACGAAGGATTGCAATGCGGCGCCATCGATGCGGGCGAGCGGTAATGCTGCGGAATCGGGAATACGGGCGTTCATGCCAGGTCCTTTCTGAAACAAGCGGCAACCGTAACGCACGCGTGCCCCGCTCGCAACCGATCCGCCAAGCCTCTTGCCGCGCGATGGTGCTTCGCGCACGGCGCCTTCAGTCGCTCGCGCGCCAAGTCGATCAGGACTTGCCGACGCGGGCGACCTTCGGCAACAGCAAGGTCGCGAGCGCAGCCTCGACCAGGGCCGCGTCGCGCGTGGCGAGGCGCCCGGACTTGCGGATCACGAAGCGGTGATCGAGCGTGAAGAGCTTCATGCGCACCACCGACGGCGACGGCAATCCCGCCGACGCGAGGTTCGTCAGCGGCGCATCGAGCGGCCACGATGCGTTGTCGGCGCTCGTGATCATCGCCATGACGCTGTGACCCGCGCGGCGGTTGAACGTGGAGGCGTTCGAAATCACGAGCGCAGGCCGTCGCTTGGCGGCCGCCTTGTCGGTGAAGGGGAAGGGAACGACCACGACGTCGAAACGCGACAGGTCGATGTGATCAGAGATCGCGGTAGGCATCGTCGTCGGCTTTGGAATTCCATTCGGTCAGCGTCGCGGCGACTGCGCCGTGATATGCGAGATCGAGGGGCGATGCGCGTCGCAGCTTGACCTCGCCGCCCTCGATCTCGTAGGCGACGGTATCGCCCTGCCTCACGCCCAGGAACTCGCGAACTTCCCTGGGAATGGTCGCCTGATACTTGGTCGTAACTTTCGAAATGGTCGTCATACCGGCTCTCGTAATATGTAATACGCGTAATACGGAATACGCATTACGATGCTAACGACTATGCCGAATCGCGTCAATCGTCAGTGCCTTCGCCGCGATCACCCGCGACGGCCGATCTTCACCCGCGTGGATGATGCTTCGCATGCAAGGCCTTCAGCCGCTCGCGCGCGACGTGCGTGTAGATCTGCGTCGTCGATATGTCCGCGTGCCCGAGCAGCAGTTGCACCACGCGAAGGTCGGCGCCGTGATTGAGCAGATGCGTCGCGAACGCATGCCGCAGCGTGTGCGGCGACAGCGGCGCGACGATGCCGGCGTTCGATGCATGGCGCTTGATGAGCTTCCAGAACATCTGCCGCGTCATGCCGCCGTCGCGCGGGTTCTCGCGTTGCACGGTGATGAAAAGCGCATCGAGCGCGCGGCCGTGGGCGAGCACCGGCCGCGCCTCGCGCAGGTAGCGCGTGATCCAATCGCGCGCAGCCTCGCCCATCGGTATGAGGCGTTCCTTGTCGCCCTTGCCGACCACGCGCACGACGCCCTGATCGAGCCCGACCCGCAGCGTGTGCAAGGTCACCAGTTCGGAGACGCGCAAGCCGCTCGCATACATCCGTTCGAGCATCGCGCGGTCGCGCAGACCGAGCGGCGTGTCGGCATCGGGTGCGGCGAGCAAGGCGTCGACCTGCGCCTCCGACAAGGTCTTGGGAAATCGCTGCGGCTGCCTGGCGCTCGACAGGCGACGCGTGGGATCGCCGCGCGATGGATCGGTTCGCAGCAGATGCCGATAGAAGCGCCGCAGCACCGCGAGCCGGCGATTGGCGCTGCTTGCCTGCGACGCGCGATGCCGCGCGGCGACATAGGCGGTGAGCTCGGTCTCGCCCGCGTCGTTGACGGTGGTTTCGCGTTCGGCCAGCCAGCGCGCGAACAGCGTGAGGTCGCGACGATAGGCGTCGAGCGTGTTCCTGGCCAGGCCGTCTTCGAGCCATACGGCATCGCAGAAGGCGTCGATGGACGCGAGGCTGGCGGTGAGCGCGGGCGCGGTTGCAAACGGGGTCGTGCGAGTCATGACGCGATTGTGCCCGCCCTGCGCCTCGAGGTCGCTCGGTTATCATCCGCCGCTCTTTCCGCGCTCGCTTTTTTCGGCGCGGTTGCCCGCGCGCTTCTTCCCGCATCTCATCGCAACCTCTTCCCGCTTCCTTCATGCCCAAAGCTATTCGTTCCCGCGGTCGCGGCTTCGTGCCGTGGCTGGCGTTGATCGTCGTCGTGATCGTCGTCGACCAACTCAGCAAGATCGCCATCGCCAAGACCTTTGCCTACGGCGCGCGCAAGGAAACCATTCACGGCTTCTTCGACCTCACGCTGGTCTACAACAAGGGCGCCGCATTCAGCTTCCTGTCGGGCGCGGGCGGATGGCAGCGCTGGTTCTTCACCATCGTCGGGATAGTCGCGGCGCTCTTCATCGTCGTCATGCTCGCGAAGCATTCGTCGCAACGCCTGTTCTCGTGCGCGCTCGCGCTGATCGCGGGCGGTGCGCTCGGCAACGTGATCGACCGGCTGCTGCACGGGCACGTCGTGGACTTTCTGCTCTTCTACTATCGCGACTGGAGTTTCCCCGCGTTCAACGTCGCCGACAGCGCGATCACGATCGGCGCGATACTTCTGATCCTCGACGAACTGCTGCGCGTGCGACGCGCACGATAACCTCATGAACGACCTCGCCGGCAAGCACCTCGTCCTCGGCCTGACCGGCGGCATCGCCGCGTACAAGTCGGCCGAGCTCGCGCGGCGACTGCAGGACCATGGCGCGACCGTGCAGGTTGTGATGACCGCAGCGGCAACACACTTCATCACGGCCGTCACGATGCAGGCCCTGACCGGCCGCGCGGTGTTCACCGATCAATGGGACGCGCGCCAGCCGAACAACATGGCGCACATCGATCTGTCGCGCGAGGCCGATGCGATCGTCGTCGTGCCGGCATCTGCGGACTTCATCGCAAAGCTCGCGCACGGCATCTGCGACGACCTGCTCACGACGCTGTGCGTCGCGCGCGAGTGTCCGCTGTTGATCGCACCGGCGATGAATCGCCAGATGTGGGCCAACCCGGCGACGCAACGCAACGCGCAGCAGGTCGCGGCCGATGGCGTGGTCGTGCTGGGCCCCGCTTCGGGCGACCAGGCATGCGGCGAAGTCGGCGACGGTCGCATGCTCGAGCCGCACGACATCCTCGAAGACCTGATCGCGTTCTTCCAGCCCAAGGTCCTCGAAGGCCAGCGCGTGCTGATCACGGCCGGCCCGACGCGCGAGGCGATCGACCCGGTGCGCGCGATCACCAATCACTCGTCGGGCAAGATGGGCTTTGCGATCGCTCGCGCCGCACGCGAAGCGGGCGCGCACGTGACGCTGGTGTCGGGTCCGACGACATTGGCAACGCCACGCGGCGTGACGCGCATCGATGTCGAGACCGCGCGCGAGATGCACGCGGTCGTGATGCAACAGGTATCGAAGGCCGACTGCTTCATCGCGGTCGCGGCGGTGGCCGACTGGCATGTGGTCAACGTCGCCCAACAAAAAATCAAGAAGACCGCGAACGACACCAACGCGCCCACGCTGGAGTTCGCAGCCAATCCGGACATCCTGGCGTCGGTCGCTGCATTGCCCGACGCGCCTTACTGCGTGGGCTTCGCCGCAGAAACCGTCGATCTCGATGCGAATGCGATGGCCAAGCTGACGAAGAAGCGCGTTCAGCTCATCGTCGGCAATCACGCGCACGAGGCCTTCGGTCGCGATGAGAATGCACTCATGCTCTACGATGCGCACGGCCGCACGGTGCTCGAACGCGCCGACAAGCTGACGCTCGCGCGGCAACTGATTGCGGCGATCGCGGAGCGCATGCGGGGCGCCGTAGCTTCGGCATCGCGATGATCCGCTTCGACAACGGCCCTCCGGACGGCGACTACGTTCGCTACATCGACCAGTTGATGGCGCAGCGCGCGGCCGCGCTGGTTGCAGCGACGATGACTTCCGATACCGACGCTGTCGACCGCATGCGCGCAGCCGATGGGCGGATGCATCCCGTGTCTGCGGCGATGACCTCGCCCGCGTTCAAGTCGTCGCACGAGCGGTCGCGCGATGCTAAGAGCGGCGTCGGCGTTTCGACCAAGCCTTATGCATCGACCGTGTCCTCTCCTTCGAGCGACGCATCGGCGGTTTCCCCGGCCGCGGCTACCGCGATCGCGTCGGCGATGATGCGGCACAGCGATGAGCTTGGCACGGTGCCGTCAGTCGGAACCGTCGTCGGCGCATTGGGAATTGCCGTGGGCGCCATCCTGATTCTGATCGGCATCCTCGGACCGACCTCCAACGTGGCATTGATCGTCGCAGGCATTGCACTGATGTCGTGGGCGATCAAGCGGCTCGGCGCGAGGCCACCGCCTCCTGCCGTCGCGATGGCGGCCGATGTCTTCACGACCATGCCCACGCAGCGCACGTCGTCACGCATCAAGGTCAAGGGCGGGCAGTGACGCGGCGCGCCGTCCTTTCGATCCTCGATCAGACGCCGGTCGTGTCGGGCCACAGCGTCGCCGACGCGGTCGCGGCGACCGTCGAGCTCGCGACCCTCGCCGACGACCTCGGCTACACGCGCTTCTGGTGTGCCGAACACCACGGCTTGCGCGCGGTCGCCAACCCGGCGCCCGAAGTCATGCTCGCGCGCATCGGCGCGGCGACGCGCCGCATCCGCATCGGCTCGGGCGGCGTGATGCTGCCCTATTACAGCCCCTTCAAGCTGGCCGAGCAGTTCCTGATGCTCGAGGCGCTGTTTCCCAATCGCATCGACCTCGGCGTGGGCCGCGCGCCCGGCGGCGATCAGCGCACCGCGCAGGCGGTTGCCGCGGGCGAGTACAACCGCGGCGAATTCTTTCCGCAGCAGGCCGAGGAGCTCGCGATGCTGCTCGGGCCGCACATGCTCGCGCCGGGCATTCCGGCCATGCCCGACGATCATCCCGCGCACGGCGTCGTGCTGCAGCCGGCCGTCAACACGCGTCCGCAGTTGTGGATGCTGGGTTCGTCGGACTTCGGCGGGGCGCTTGCCGCGAAGCTCGGCTATCGATTCGCGTTCGCGCAATTCATCAACGCGGCCGGCGGCAGCGCCGTTGCCCGCGCCTATCGCAGCAACTTCGTGGCCCGCCGCGGTGTATCGGTTCCCGAGGCCACGCCCTACTGCGCGGTCGCGGTCTTCGCGATCTGCGCGGACAACGACGCAGACGCGGCGGCACTCTCGCGCTCGGTCGATCTGCGGCGTTTGCAGATGGCGCTCGGACTAAATACCCCCATACCCACGGTCGATGAAGCGCGCGAGGTTTTCGAGAGTGGCCAACTGGGCCCGCGCGAACTCGCCGTGATCGAGCGAGAGCGGCCGCGCAGCATCATCGGCTCGCCAACCATGGTCGCTGAACGCCTGCTCGCGCTGCAGGCCGATTTCGCGGCCGACGAGATCGTCGTGCTGACGGTAGCCGCAAGCTACCGGGCGCGCCTGCGTTCCTACGAGTTGCTTGCCGAGGCATTCGATCTCGCGCACACGCCTGCGCACGCTTGACGCGTCCCGGACCAGCCACCATGAAAATCGCCGTTTGCATCCTCGACCCGCGCATTGCCGACCGCATGCCGAGCTACGCCACCGTGGGCAGTGCAGGCCTCGACCTGCGCGCGATGATCGCTGCGCCGCAGACGCTCGCGCCCGGCGAGACCACGCTCGTGCCGACCGGCCTTGCGATTCACATCGAAGACGTGGGTTATGCGGCGATGATCCTGCCGCGCTCGGGGCTCGGCCACAAGCACGGTATCGTGCTCGGCAATCTGGTCGGCCTGATCGACTCCGACTACCAGGGCCAGTTGATGGTCAGCGTATGGAATCGCGGCTCGACGTCGTTCACGCTCGAGCCGTTCGAGCGCATCGCACAGCTCGTGATCGTGCCGGTGGTGCAGGCCGAGTTCGAGATCGTCGCGGCGTTCGAGTCCACGGATCGCGGCAGCGGCGGATTCGGAAGCTCAGGTCGCGATTGAGCTGCGCACATGAGACGCGTTTGAGACGCTGTCCGAGGAACCTCGAGCTTCAGCTTCCAATCAGAGCGTGATGCCCCTATTCGAAACCACCCCCCGCAACAAGCGCCGCCTCTCCTGGTGGTGGGCGCCCGTCGTAATCCTCCTCGCGATCTGCGCATCGTTCCTGTTTCCCTGGAAGCTCAACTTCCTGCGCGACACCATCACCTCGAAAGTGCGGGCCGGCTCCGGTCGCAGCTTTGCGATCGACGGCGACATCTGGCTGTATTGGCTGCAAGGTCCGCGCGTGACCATCGACGGTCTCAGGCTAGGCAATCCGGAATGGGCTTCGACGCCGCAGATGGCGTCGGTGGACCATGTGGACACGACGATCTCGCTCCCCAACCTGCTGCACTCGCGCGTTGTGCTGCCGTACCTGATCGTGGACAAGCCGCTGGTCAACCTCGAAGAGTCGGCCGACGGCAAACGCAATTGGTACTTCGACAAGCAGCAGAGCGACTCGAGCACGTCGGTCGTGATCGACGAGGTCGTGTTGAACGAAGGCCACGTGGGGTACGTGGCCAAGCACAAGAACACCGACGTGCAGATCGAACTTGCGACGCTGAGCGGTGAGAACGTCGATACCAAAGGCGGTGGTGCCACCAACGGCATAGCCGCGAAGGCGACCGGCAAGTGGAACGGCCTGAAGCTCGCGATCGACGCGAAGGGCGGCGACGCATTGAAGTTGAAGGACAAGAGCACGGCCTATCCCTTCAACGCCAAGGCCGCGATCGGCGCCACGCATGTAACGGCCGACGGCACCGTGACCGGGCTTGCCGCGCTCAAGGCCGCGGATCTGAAGGTCGCTGTCAGCGGCCAGAACCTCGCGGAATGGCTGCGCATCGTCGGCGTCGCCCTGCCCGACACGCCGCCGTACCAGACCGCCGGACACCTGCGCATCGCCGATGGCATCTATCACTACGACGATTTCACCGGCCGCGTGGGTTCGAGCGACATCGCCGGCTCCGCGGCCTTCGAGAAAAAAGGGACGCAAGGAAAGAAGCGACCCTTCGTCTCCGGAACGGTGGTCTCGAAGCAACTCGACCTGACCGACTTCGCGCCGGCCATCGGCAAGACCTCCGGCGGAAACAAGGACGCGGCGCAAACGGTTGCGGCCAAGTCCGGCAAGCTGATGCCGCAACAGTCCTTCGACACCGGGAAGTGGGACACGCTCGATGCCGACGTGCGCTTCACCGGCAAGGCCATCAAGAACGCGGGAGCGATTCCCTTCGACAACCTGGACATGCACGTCGTGTTGCAGGACCGCGTGTTGTCGTTCAAGCCGCTCACCTTCGGCTTTGCCGACGGCACGATGGGCGGCAACTTCCGCTTCGACGGCAGCAATACGCCCATGCACGCGGATGTCGATGCGCGCTTTGCGGACCTGCGGCTGTCGCGCCTGACGCCCAAGCTGAGCGATAGCTCGAAGGCATCGCTCGGTCGGCTCAACGGCACGGTCAAGCTCGAAGGCCGCGGCAACTCGATCGCCGCGATGCTCGGGACCTCGAACGGGGCCGCGCAGATCGCGATGGGTCGCGGCGAACTGAGTTCGCTGCTGCTCGAACTGGCCGGCCTGCAAGGTCCGCAGATCGTCCGTTACCTGCTGGGCGACAAGAACGCGAAGGTGAGATGCGCGCTCGGCGACCTCGAGATGAAGAACGGCCTGATGACGACCAGGACTGCATTGATCGATACCGACCTCACCGTGATCAGGATCGATGGCAGCGGCAACTTCGCGACCGAGGCACTCGACCTGAAAGTCACTCCGCTGCCCAAGCAGAAGAGCATCGTGGTGTTGCGCACGCCGTTCGATGTTACCGGCTCCTTCGCGTCACCCAAATTCAGTCCCGAATTGGGAACGCTGGCCGCGCGCGCAGGCAGCGCGGTCGCCCTGGGGCTCATCAATCCGCTCGCGGCGCTGTTGCCGCTGATCGAAACTGCGCCTGGGAAGGACGCCAACTGCGCGGAACTGCTGGCGACGATCAAGAACGCACCGGTGAAGAATACCGATGAGCCGTTGCCGCCGAAGGCGGGGAAGAAAGGTGTGAAGGGATAGTTGACTGCGGGGGTAGTTACAGCGCCCTCACGATACAGCGCCCTCACGAGCCTGACCCCAGGCAGCCGCCTCGAAAGGCCGGGGGATCTATCGACGCCGCAATATGTGCGACCACACCCCGTCGCCGGCCCGCGTCTGCGCCACCAGTTCGTTGCCGGTCTGGCGCGAGAACGCCTGAAAATCGCGGACCGAACCGGGATCGGTCGCGAGCACGCGCAGCAGGTGCCCGCTCTGGATCGTGGACAAGGCCTTCTTCGCGCGCAGGATGGGCAGCGGACACGCGAGGCCCTTCGCGTCCACTTCGATGTCGATCGTCAAGTCAGTTTCCATGGGTCGCTCTATTTTCGCGTGCACGCATGCGGTTCATGTCGAAGTGGTTTGCGCGCGATCTTCCGGGGTCTTCGATTTATCAGACGACTACGGCTGTGCTTGCGGCTGCGTTTGCGGCTGTGACACGTCGATGAACTCCACCGGCAGACCCCGCGAGCGCATCCAGTCGGCCATCGCGTAGCCGGTACCGACCCGGCGCGGACGCAAGCGTTCCGGTGCAATCAACCTGAAGTCCACCAACTCCTCGTTCAAGCGTATCGTGCCGCTCGCCTCGACATGATAGGCGATGATGAGCTCGTTCTTTCGCATGAACTCATAGACGCCGATCAGCGTGAGGCGATCGGTATCGAGGTTGGTCTCCTCCTTCAATTCGCGCGCCATGCCCTGTTCGGGCGTCTCGTCGGCTTCGAGGAAACCGGTGACCAGCGCGAACATGCCTTCGGCCCATTGCGCGTTGCGCGCCAACAGGATGCGGCCCTCGTACTCGACCAGGGCAGCCAGCACCGGCAAGGGATTGTTCCAGTGGACGTAGTGACACGCGGGGCAGGCTTGCCGCACGCGGCCGCCGGTCTCGCGTGTTTCGAGCGGCGCCGCGCATTGCGGGCAGAAGCAGTAGGGTTGCATCGAAGAGACCGGCCGCTCGCCTTACTTCTCGGGCTTGTCGCTGCCGAGCGCCGCATCGGCCGCTTTGCCGACGACCTTGCCCGCGACCTTGACCGTGCCGATGGCCGCATCGGCCGCCAGGCCGACGGTCTTGACCGCGACCGTGCCGACGGTGTCGGCGACCGCGATGACGGCGCATCCGCTCATGGCTATCGACAGCATGGCGATGGCGACGATCGTTGTGGAAATTCGATTCACGGCGAGTCCTCCTTCAATGGCGCAGGCAGCATCGGCGGGCGGGGATGAAGACGCGCCATCGCGTAGGCATCCACGTACACGCCATCGCGCAACGCGAAAGCGCGGTGTCGGCCCTCGATCACGAAGCCGAAACGCCGATAGAGCGCGCATGCGACTTCGTTGTCGGTGTAGACCGTGAGCTCGATACG
>JBBQCA010000076.1:0-13354 GCA_038318315.1 Burkholderiales bacterium
CCGAAGTGCGGGTTGATGCCCACGCCCGAGTACGCGAACTCGGTCATGTTGGTGCGACCGATGATCGCGGCGCCGGCCTTGCGCAGGCGCGCGACGACGACGGCATCGTGCGTCGCGGCCGGCGCGTCGTCGAGCACGCGCGAGCCGGCGCGCGTGACCTCGCCTTCGATGTCGAAGAGATCCTTGACGGTGATCGGCAATCCCGCGACCGGACCGCCACTCCGGTCGTCCGCATCGGCCGCATCGGCCGCGGCCCGCGCACCATCTGCATCGACGGAAACAAACACATGCTCCGCCTCGACGGACGCCGCACGCTCGAGCACCTCGTCGATCAACGAGCGGCGCGTCGCGCCTGCCGCGATGCGACGGCGGGCTTCCGCGATCGATAGCGCATTCATCCGATCACCGGCAACGGTTTGCGATCGTTGCCTGTCGCAACGCAGATCAACGTCGCCTTGGTCATCGATGATGATAGATAGCGGTCTCGAACTCCACGAAGCCGGGATACGAGACGCAGTCCTGGAAGGGCAGGATCTGCGTGGCCCAATAGCCGCCGATGCCGGTCTGACGGTCGATCCAGTAGTAGCAGTTGCCCAGCCCGGCCCACATCAGCGAGCCGGCCGGCCGGCCTGAGGGCGTGCGCTCGCGGTTGGTCATGAAAGTGTAGGCCCAGCCCTTCTCGGTGCCCGGAAAAAATTCGCCGTCGTTACTCAGCGAGGGGATCGAGGTCGTCCAACCACCGGTGGAAAGGCCCATGGCCGACAACCCGTCTTCAGCCATGAGCGTCACCGTTTCGGATTTCAGAACCCGACCGTTCACGCCGGCACCGTCGTTCAGGATCATGCGGATGAACTTCATGTACTCGCCGACCGTCCCGTACAGGCCATGTCCGCCCATGTCCATCGCCGGTGGTTGCGGCAGCACCAGGTCGGGCAACGCCGTGAGCTTGCCGTCGGCAGCGCGATCATGGATGGTGACGCGGCGCGCCTTCATCGAGTCGGTCATCGTGAAAGCGGTGTCCTGCATGCCCAGCGGATCGAAGATGCGCTGCTTCATCACCTCGCCCAGCCGCTTGCCGCGCTGCTCTTCGACGATGCGACCGAGCCAGTCGATGTTGACGCCGTAGGTCCAGCGCTCGCCGGGGTCGTGCAGCAACACGGTCCGTATCGACTCGAACGTGCTGGAAACAACCGTGGGGATGTTCTTCGCCGTGCGGTACTTCAGGTCGTCATGGCTGAAGAACTCGTAGCACAGGCCCGTGGCGTGAAGCATCAGGTCGTTGACCGTGATCTGGCGCTTGGGCGCGCGGGTGCGGGGTTGTCCGTCGGCCTCGAAGCCGGCCAGCACTTGCAGCTCGGCGATCTGCGGCACGTATTTGCCGGCGAGGTCGGACAGGCTGATCTTGCCCTCTTCGACCAGTTGCATGACGCAGGTCCCGGTCAGCGCCTTGGTGGTCGAAAAAATCGCGAACACGTCATCAGTGTTGATCGGGCGATCCTGACCGAGTTCGCGGATGCCGGCAGCGCCTTCGTAGAAGTTGCCGTGGCGGTCGGTGGCCATCGCCACCACGCCAGGCGCGCCGCCGTGGCGACGCACCGTCTGATCGAGCACCGCGTCGAGGGCCACCTTCAGCTTCGCTTGGGTCATGTCTGGTCTCCCGATTACAGGCGGCTGCATCGCGGCGCCTGCTTCGAGCCGCCCTGGCCGAGTTGCAGGCTCGGCAATTATGGGATATCGACTGCAGGATCGGCAATCGCGTCTCGTGCTCAGCTTGCAATCACCGGCAGCGGCCGCGGCTTGCGATTGTTGTCGGTCGCAACATAGGTCAGCGTGGCTTCGGTCACCTTGACGACTTCGGCATCGAGTCGATTGCGCTCGGCAAACACTTCGACGAAGACCGTGACCGAGGTCGTGCCCACCTTCACGACCTTGGCGTAGAACGACAGCAGGTCGCCCACCAGCACCGGGTTCTTGAACACGAAGGAGTTGACGGCGACCGTCGCGACGCGGCCATTGGCGCGCTTGACGGCGGGCAAGGAGCCCGCGACATCGACCTGCGCCATGATCCATCCGCCGAACACGTCGCCGTGGATGTTCGCGTCCGACGGCATCGGCATCACGCGCAGCGTGGGCATCGTCGCGGGCAGCGTCAGCTTCGCCGCGTGGTGGGTGAGGTTGGTCATGGAGGCCCTGAAAGTAGGCTCGCCCTTGCAAACCGCAGGGCGAGCGCAATTGTAGGAAAATCGTCGATCGCGATCGTAGCGCGATCGGCAGCAGCGCTTCTCCCTTCAGAATATTTCTCGCCTCTTCCTCATGCGCCGTCACGCGTCTTCCGATCCTGCGCCATCCGCTGCCGCCAGTATGCGGACGCGTTCCGAGTGGGGCGTGCTCAAGACGCTCGTGCCCTATCTGTGGGACTTCAAGTGGCGCGTGATGCTGGCGCTGGCCTTCCTGGTCGCGGCCAAGTTCGGCAACGTCGGCGTGCCGCTGGTGTTGAAGCGCATCGTCGATGCCTTGTCGATCAAGCCCACCGACCCGGCCGCGGTGCTGGTGCTGCCGGTGTCGCTGCTGGTCGCCTACGGCCTGCTGCGGCTCGCCACCACCACTTTCACCGAACTGCGGGAGATGGTATTCGCCAAGGTCACGCAGCGCGCGGTGCGCAACGTCGCGCTCAAGGTGTTCGGCCATCTGCATGCGCTGTCGCTGCGCTTTCATCTCGAGCGCCAGACCGGCGGCATGACGCGCGACATCGAGCGCGGCTCGCGCGGCATCTCGTCCCTGGTCAGCTACACGCTCTACAGCATCCTGCCGACCCTGGTCGAGCTGTCGCTGGTGCTCGGCATACTCGCGGTCCGCTACGACAAGTGGTTCACGATCATCACGGCGGTTGCTTTGGTCACGTACATCGCGTTCACGATTTCCGTCACCGAATGGCGCACGCATTTTCGCCGCACGATGAACGAGCTCGATTCCAAGGCCAACGTCAAGGCGATCGACTCGCTGATCAACTACGAGACCGTCAAGTACTTCAACAACGAAGCCTTCGAGGCCAAGCGCTACGACGAGAGCATGACGCGCTGGGAGCGCGCCGCGGTCAAGTCGCAGACCTCGCTGTCGCTGCTCAACGTGGGGCAGTCGGCGCTCATCGCAGTCGCCGTATCGCTGATGATCTGGCGCGCGACTGAAGGCGTGATCGACGGCTCGATGACCCTGGGCGACCTGGTGCTGGTGAACGCCTTCATGATCCAGCTCTACATCCCGCTCAACTTCCTGGGCGTGATCTATCGCGAGATCAAGCAGAGCCTGGCCGACGTCGATCGCATGTTCTCGTTGCTCGACCAGCATCGCGAGGTTGCGGACGCGCCCGATGCGAAGCCGTTGAGGCTCACGGGGAGCGACGCGGATACGTCCCTGCACGATAGCCTCGTCGCACCTCCGGTCCGCTTCGATCACGTCGATTTTTCCTACGACCCGAAGCGCCAGATCCTGTTCGACATCGACTTCGAGATCCCGGCCGGCCAGACCATCGCGGTGGTGGGCCCGAGCGGCTCGGGCAAGTCCACGCTCGCGCGCCTGATGTTTCGCTTCTACGACGTGACGGGCGGCGCGATCACGATCGCGGGGCAGGACATCCGCAACGTCACGCAGGCCTCGCTGCGTGCGGCGATCGGCATCGTGCCTCAGGACACGGTGCTGTTCAACGACACCATCGGCTACAACATCGGCTACGGCCGCGCGGGCGGCGTCGATGCCACGTCGCAAGGCGAGATCGAGGCAGCCGCCAATGCGGCCTACATCCACGACTTCGTCAAGAGCCTGCCCGACGGTTACGACACGATGGTGGGCGAGCGCGGCCTGAAGCTATCGGGCGGCGAGAAGCAGCGCGTCGCCATCGCACGCACGCTGCTGAAGAACCCCGCGATCCTGATCTTCGACGAAGCGACCTCGGCGCTCGACTCCAAGGCCGAGCTTGCGATCCAGGCCGAGCTGCGCGCGATCGCGGCCGACCACACCGCGCTGGTGATTGCGCATCGGCTCTCGACCATCGTCGACGCCGACCAGATCCTGGTGCTCGAAGCGGGCCGCATTGTCGAGCGCGGACGCCATCGCGAGCTGGTCGCGAAGGGCGGCGTGTACGCGAAGATGTGGGCGCGGCAGCAGGCCGATCAGCGCGGCGGGACGCGTCGCGAAGAGATCGACACCATCGATATCGGCAACGAACGCAGCGAAGCGCCGCTGGCGATTTGAAGCGGAAGATTGCGACCGTTTTGGTTCGGAAGGCCCGGGCGCGACTTTCTCTATGCTGCCTTGACATGCGGTGAAGCCTCGTCCTGTCGCGTATTGAAACGCTCGGCACCAGTTGGCGTCCTGCCTGTGCGTCGCTCATGCCTGCTCGATCGTCCTGGCTGAACGCACGAGGTCGAACCAGCGAGAAGCACTTCACCGCGTGGACGGGCTGGCGCCCACCAACCACGACAGTGGCAAGCGCAAGGGCCGCGCACGACGCAGGCCAATTCATGCGCACGGACGTGTAGCCGCCTAGCACTCGCCACGCGGGTCCTTAGCGGCGCGCAGAAGCAATGTTCTGCGGATATAGGCTTCTTGGGTGTACCTGTAGGCGGCGCTCAAGCGATGGATCGCCGTGGCATCGACCTCTCGGTGAAGCTTGCTCAATGAGTCGGCGTAGCCGTCAAGCTCGACCCAAGGCGCAAAACCGAGGTAGCTGTTGCCCGCCTGTGTGGCGCGCGCTTGCTCCGCCTTTACTTGCTCGAGCCGCTCCGCGTTGGTGTGCATTGCTTGACCTGAACCGGGCTGCTGGACTTCAAGGAAACTAGAATAATCGTAGAGGCTGCGAATCGCCTGACCTTCCACGTAGCGAATCGCCTGCGCGCAAAGGGTCTCAGCGGCAAGCTTGTCGCCGCTTTCGCCGGTCTGTTTTGCGGCCAGCAATGTTTGATCCCAAAATTCCGGCTGCCACGTCGAGGGAGTCAAGCGTGGATTCGTAGATGTGCCAGGCGGTGCGGAACATGCAGTGACAAGGAACATCGCTGCATGCATCACGATCAGCTGGGTTCGCATGATCTCTCCTGGTGACCGCGGGTGGAATGGGTGGTTGTGGGCCCAACGCCTGAATCAAGCCGAGCCGCGAAGCGGCTTCTCGGCTTGAATCAATTGTTAGGCCGCCGACTACGAAATCTGTGATTTCCCTTTCTGATACCTGCGATGAAGGTGATCCCAACTAATACAAGAGCGATCTAGAGATACTTGAGGCGATTGACTTCGTTCATCTTCATATTCTTCAGTGACGGCCGTTGGCTGCCCAGCACCCAGCGGACCGTCGAGCTTCAATGACTAGCCGGATCTGCTGCTCGTGATCCGTCGCATCATGGCTTCACATTCAGCAACGGCCCCTGCGCATCGATGAAGTTGCGCGAACTCAGCGCCTGGACGCCCGCGTTGTGTTCGCCGTTGAACGGCGTCACGTCCTTCGGGCAACCGGCCTTCGCCGCGTCCACCGGCGAGTTGAACCAGATGCCGAGGTGGAAGGTATGGATCGGCCCGGTGGGCGGATTGAGCTGCGCGTCCGGGAAGGCGTTATGGTGCACCTGCGGTGCCGGCGTCCCGCCCGGAGCAACGATGAAAGTCTCTTCACTGAAGCGACCGACGAAGGTCTGATGTCCTCGGCCGTGCGGGTTGGTTTCGAGGTCACCTTGGTACCAAGCCATGCCGAACGGCGCGTTCGGCACCTGGATGACGAACACGTCGAAGCCGGTCTTCGGCGGCAGCCCTTGCACCGAGACGTCCATCACCTCGACCGGCCCCTCGGAACGGATACGGACTTCCGCTCTGGCGTCGCGAAGACAGTTCGCCTCGGTTGCCTTGGCCGAACGCACGAGGTCGAACTTGAACTGCTTGCCCGCGATGCTGACCGGCGCGTTGCCGTTGTCGGGTGCGAAGTCAGGCACGAACGTGTTGGCGAGCGAGCTTCCGGCGCGCGGCCACAGGTTGTACGTGTACTCCTTGAATTTCAATCCCTGCGAGGCGAAGAGCGCGAGCGGAAACGTTGCCGTGATCTGGTTGCCGGTGATCGTGACAGCCACGTTGGGCTGCGGCACGAAGCCCGGGTTCAGCGCGTCGAAGAACAACGCCTGGCCGGTCGCAGTCAGGACGGCGGCCGCATCCCATCGCACGCCGCTGCCGATCTTAGGCTCGCCACCGATGGCGCCCTGGAACACGAGGTCCCGCCCCACGGAGCCGCGTCCTCGATCGACGCCGAACACGTAAAGCTTTTGCGATTTGCGGTCGATGTCGCCTTTTACCGTGCCCGAGAACGTGATCGTCTGCGCCTGGGGATCGATCACCACGTCGGCCTGAATCACGTCGAGGTCGGCGTCCTTCGCGCCGGTGTAGGTGGGCAGGAAGTCATCGCTCGCGTCGATGAACGGCAACGCCCGTGCGTGGGTGGTGAAGCCCGCCGCCAACAGCGTTGCGGCGAGCAAACTCAACTTGCGAAAATTCGATGGATCGCGTTTCACTGGCTTCTCCCTGAGGTGGATGGATCGACTCGCAATGAGCCGTCGACTTCAGAATCGCAATCGCGATGCGATTGCCGCCAGGTCAGCCGCGCGAAACTCCGCGCCCGCGCCCGAGATGTTCGCTGAAGAGCGATGCAGGTGCGCCTCGACGCCCCACAGCGATGGCGGTTGCACGCCCGCCGGTGGAGGTAGTTGGCGTCCCAGCGTCTTGAACCGTTGGCCGACGAGCCATCGGGTGTCAGTTGGCCAAGCCGATCCGTCCGCCCGGACGCCTTACCCGCGCGAGCTCTGAAGCCGCTTTCGCCCGGTCGGGCGAGAACATCACGCCGAACGGGGACAGCACGGCATCGAAGCTCGCGTCCTCGAACGGAAGAGCCTCGGCACCGGCCACTCGCTCGCTGCACATGTCCCGCGCCGAGGCGGGACGTTCTATCCCAGGGTCATCGTGTATGCCTGGGTCAATGATCGGCGGGAATATCTCCCGTCATTGCCCGGCATCGTCTTGCCGACGCGCTTTCCCCAGCCGCGGCAAAAGCATCCCCACCTGTTCGCGATAGACGCGATAGCGCTCGCCGAAATGCGAGATCAGGTCGCGCTCTTCGAACCAGATGCCGATCAGGATATAACCGGTGGTCGCAATCGCGAAGAGCAGGTGGCCCGCGGTCATCTGCGGCGTGGCCCAGAACGCGAGCAGGAAGCCGAGGTAAATCGGATGCCGCACGTGACGATAGAATAGCGGCGTCCTGAATTCCGCAGCCGGTATCGCATGGCCGCGCAGCCGCGCGTAAACCTGTCGCAGTCCGAACAGCTCGAAGTGATTGAGCAGGAAGGTGCTGATCAGGAGCACAGCCCAACCGAGCCAGAACACGGCATCGAGGATCACGATGCCGGCGCGATTGTCCACCGACCAGATCATCGGCTCGGCGATCGGCCGCCATTGCCAGAGCAGCAGCGCCAGCGACAGAGAGGCTGCCAGCACGTAGGTGCTGCGCTCGATCGCTTCGGGAACCACGCGCGTCCACCAGCGCTTGAACGAGCGCCGCGCCATCACGCTGTGCTGGACAGCGAAGAGGCCGAGCAACAGCAGGTTCACGATCAAGGCCTCGGCCAATGGCGCCGGCTCTCCGACATCGATCGACTTGGGCACGAACAGATTGCCCGCGAACCCGACCGCATAGAGGAAGGTCGCGAGAAAGAAGACATAGGCGAACAGGCCGTACAGTACCGTCACGATTGCCCTCATGGATTTCTCGCCGGCCGAATCACGAATGGCATGGTGATTCTCCTGTAGAGGTTGGGTCCTGCGTTTGAAATCGGACGATCATCTTGCTGCGAAGGGCGGTGACCGATGAAGGCTCGTCCTATGGCGTTATCGGACGCCCGGCACCATCGACATAGCTTGCGAAGAATCGATGGGTCGCGTTTCACTGGCTTCTCCCTGAGGTGGACGGATCGACTCGAAATGAGCCGTCGACTTCAGAATCGCAATCGCGATGCGATTGCCGCCAAGTCAGCACACGAAAAATCGACCGGCCTTCATCGGTCATCGGCGGTGGTCGGGTCGATCACTTATCGGACCCGGGAGATCCTGTTCGCAGGAAAGCCGCCCTGTGCGGCATGCTCGCGAACCATCGCTTGATCGGGCGCGACGTAGACACGGTAAAGCTTGCCGTCGGTCACAAAGCTGATCTCTTCATGCAGGCAATCGCAGACCCGAAGAGAAAGGCGACCGCGCAGAAGATGTGCGGGATCGTCGGTTGGCAGTCCGTGCGTCGCGATGGCACGCGACCCGAGGTCGCCGGTGAAGCGGTGAGCTCAGCCCTCGCCCAACGCGCGATACAACAGGAGGCGCGCTTTTTCCCACTGGCGCTGCGCGGTGCGCTCGGAGACGCCTTGCATGCGGGCCACTTCGGCCAGCGTGAAGCCGCAGAAGAACTTCAGGTCGACCACCTGCGCCAGCTCAGGCTCGAGGGTCGCCAGTTCATCGAGCGCCTCGCCGATCCCGGACGGGAGCTCGGCCTCTGCGACCTGATCGACGTGCGTGTCGAGCGCGGTGATCAATCCGCCGCCACGCTTCTGCGCATTCCGTGCGCGAACGCGGTCGATCACCAAGCCACGCACCGTGCGTGCCGCGTACGCGAGGAATCGGCCCGGCTCGTCGAACGCGAGAGACGGCCTGCGACGAATGTCGAGCCACGCTTCGTGAACCAGCGTGCCGGTGCCGAGGATGTCTTGCGCGCCGTTGCGCCGCACTTCGCGGCGCGCCAACCGGCACAGATCGCCGTACAGCGTCGTGAAGAGGGCGCTGATGTGCGCGTCGGCATCGCCGTCGACCTGGGGCACGTCTGCGTCGAGCGTGGAACACGTCGTGGTTGTCGTCGTCTCTGCGGAAATCGTCATCACATCACTCGCTTCCAATCATGTCGCGCGGCTGCGTCGCAACCGGCTCGCCGCCGTGCATGGACCGCGGGCACCGCGCTGCCGTCGTCGACCGCTCGAATGCTTCAACCCCGCTTCAACCCCATTTGCGTGGCCTCTCATCATGGGCCCGTCAGCAGCGTGCGGGCTTCGACCGTGGCCGTCGCCGTGTCGCCTGCGGCGGCCTTCAACTCCGTGAGCGCCGCTTGCCACGATTCCTTGGCCGCCATACCCTCGCTCCGCGCTTGCTGCACCAGGCCCTGCGCGACCAGCGCGCTGCCTAGCCATTCACTGTGCTCGAAGCCCGCCATCGCATCGCGGGCCTGGGCCACCGCACGCACTGCATGCACCTCGGCGGCGTCGAGCTCGCCGAGTTGCAACTCGGTACGCGCCAGGAGCGCTAGGGCACGGATCTCGGCGCTGATCGGTTCGCTGCCAGCATCGAAGATGGCGACGGCCTCCAGCAGCAGGGCGCGGGCTTGCGGCAGGTCGGCAAGGGCAACGGCCACCCGCGCCCGGGCCAACGCGATGTTGCCGAACGACGTGTGACCCGGAGGCAGCAGCGCCGTCAGGTCGGATCGTCCCATCGACGTCATTTCGACACACCGGCTCGGCTCGTCCGTGAGGCACCATGCCCGCCCACCCTCGATCTCGACGTAGGCGACACCGCGTCGGTCGCCCCTCCTCTTCGCATCGGCCAAGGCATGCTCGATCAGCGGAATCGCTTCCCGGGGGCGGCCGAGCTCCATCAAGTCGAGGGCACGGTGAAGTTCGAGGTTCGGCGTGGCGCCACCGAACCCGCGCGCGATGTCAAGCGCCCGCTGGTTGGCTTCGGACGAGGCCTGTCTCTGACCGGCTCGGGACAGCAGGAGGGCGAGGTCCTGCTGGATGGTGCCGGCCATCTGCGTGCGTCCGCGACCCATGCCTTCCAGTTCCGTGAGGGCGCTCCGGAGTTCGGCAGCGCCGGCGGCCGGCTGACCCATCCGGCCGAGCAGGATCCCCAACGAGTTGCGCATCGCGATGGCTTGGCCGCGATCCTCGGTCTTCGGTTCGCCCAAGGTGGCGAGCGCAGCCTTCATGTCGGCAAATGCGGCTTTCGTGTCGCCTCGCATGTCGGCGACGTCGCCGCGAAATTGAAGGCATTGCGCGACCAACGCGCGATCGATGTCGGGCGTCGCACGCAGTGTTTCGAACGCGCCGTCGAAGGTCTTCTGCGCCGGACCGAAGGCATCGTTAAAGCCATGCAGGTAAGCCACGAAGCATTCGATGCCGACCTGCAACGACACGTCGGGGACTTCCTTTGCCGCGGCCCGGGCGCGCAGCAGCAGGGCCTCCGCCTTCTTGAGGTTCATTCCGGTCAGATGCAGTGAAGCAAGTTGCGTCAGCAGATGCGCGCGTTGCGCCGGTGCGGCGGCGAACTGTCGTTCCAGGACCGGCTCGGCTCGCTCCAGCAGCTCGGCCGTCGTGAAGGGCTTGTCGAGGCTCTCCGTCAACAGGAACTCGATGAACTCGCCGCTCGACTTGGTATAGGCGAGTTGGAGCAGCGCCTTGTCGCGTTCGTGTCGGGCTTGCGCTGCCTGCGCCTCAGCCAGCCGCGCCTCGGTGACGGTCCCGACCAGCCCGAGCGACACGGCCAGCAGCACCGCCAGACCCGCGGCTACCATGGCGCGATGACGGCGCACGAACTTTGCACAACGGTACGACAGCGAATCCCGCCGCGCACTCACCGGCTCGTGCGCCAGGTGGCGATGCAGGTCCTCGGCCAGCGCAGCCACGGTCTGATAACGGTCTTCCGGGCGCTTCTGCAAGGTTCGGGCAACGATGTTTTCCAGATCGCCTTCGAGTCGGCGGCGCAGTCGAGGCAGCGTCGTGCCGCGGTCTGCGGCCACCTGGAGCAGCTCTTCGGAGCCGCCTCGACCGGGGCGGTCGAGTGCGCT
This sequence comes from Burkholderiales bacterium, assembly GCA_038318315.1. Taxonomy (GTDB): domain Bacteria; phylum Pseudomonadota; class Gammaproteobacteria; order Burkholderiales; family Burkholderiaceae_D; genus CAHJXF01. The sequence goes on from JBBQCA010000076.1 coordinate 10,892, forward strand.
TGTCAGGCCCACCGGGTCGTTGTCAAGCGTGGAACGCATCAGCTCGGCCGAGCTCGCAGTGGCGGTGTCGGCGCCCGTTGGGTGACGACCGGTCAGGAGCCGGTACAGAAGCACGCCCAAGGCGTAGACGTCGGTGGCGGTCGTGACCGGGCCGCCCTGCAGCTGTTCGGGCGCGGCATATTCGGGCGTCAGGACGCTTCGACCATCGACGGTGATGGAAGACGCCTCGGCTTCGTCGCCGATCAGCTTCGCGATCCCGAAGTCGAGCAGCTTCACGGTTCCGTCGGGCGTGACGAAGATATTGTTCGGCTTAATGTCGCGATGGATCACGAGATGGCTGTGCGCGTGCGCGACCGCTGCCAGCACGTCGCCGAACAACTTCAGCCGTTGTTCGACATCGAGCTGCAATGCATTGCAGTGCTGGTCGATCCGTTCGCCCGCGACTAGTTCGAGAACCAGGTAAGGCTGACCGTCCGCCGTCACACCGGCGTCGAGCAGGCGTGCGATGTTCGGGTGTACGAGGCGCGCGAGGATGAGGCCTTCGCGTTCGAAGCGCAGCGCGCCGGCACGGGCGATCAGCGACAGGTGTAGCAGCTTGACGGCGACCGAACCCTCGAATCGGCCATCGGCACGGCGCGCGCGCCAGACGCTGCCGGTGCTGCCATCGCCCAAGGATGCCTCGATCACATAGGCGCCGATCTGCATGCCGGCGAGGTCCGCCGTCGCTGCTTCGTCGCCGTTCGCGTTGCCGTCCAGAAAATGCGAGGCCTTGGCACGGCCGGCCGCGCTCAGCAGCGACTCGACCTTCCGGGCCAGCGCCGCATCGCGCGCGCGCAGTTCGGCCAGCCGCAGTGCGCGAGCTTCGTCGCCGGACTCCAGCATTTCGTCGAGCAGCGGGCTCAGCTGTTTCCAAGCCTCTGCGTTCGGTAGCGTCATCGCGCGTCGTCTCCCGGGGCACGAGTCGCCCCTAAGCGCAATCGAAATCCGGCGGACAAACCCGCCAGGCCATGCAATCGATCGCTCGACCCCCCGTCACATGCGCGCGCGACGGACGCGAGTCTCCATCAGGACGTGGCGGTTTCGCGAAAGCGAATGCGATTGAGTAAGCGATGCGATTGGGGCGCCATCGCTTCGGATCGGGAACCCATCGCCCGCGACCTGCTATCACCTCGCCTCACGAGGGATGCGTCCCGGCGGCCACCAAGGAAAACCCTAGCATGAATACGTTCGTCGGTCAGCATGGAGCACAGCTCAGAGCCTTCCAGCAGGTGCTTTGGTCCATGTACCTGCTGGCGGCCGTGATGCTGCCGGTTTCTCATGTGCGCCCGATTCTCAGGTACCTGCGCGGGAGCAGTGGCATCGGCGACGCTTGCGTACGCACCGAGGCCATCCAGTGCATGTGGCGCGTGCCGGCACTGATGTTCTCGATATTCGTGGCGCCTTCGTTGCCGCTGTTCCTGTCGATCTTTCTCGATTTGATGGGACGCATCGGCCGCGTCCTGGCGATGCGGGCTTCGCAGCGCCGATGGCACGCGGGCTTCGTCCGGAATGAGACGAACAAGGAACCGTGGGTATAAACCCGCGCTCGACAGCCCCGCCTCGTATGCCTACACTTTCGCGTCACGCCAAAAGCGTTCCCTCCACAGGAGTACCCCCATGAATTTTCCCCGCATCGCTCTATGTCTCGCCGGCGCCGGCTTTATTGCCGCAGGCACAGCCGCGCACGCGCAAGCGCTCGACGGCACCCTCAAGAAAATCAAGGACACCGGCACCATCACGCTCGGTGTGCGCGACTCGTCGGTCCCGTTCTCGTACCTGGATGACAACCAGAAGCCGGTCGGCTATTCGATCGACCTGTGCATGAAGATCGTCGACGCGGTCAAGGCCGAACTCAAGACGCCCAGCCTCAACGTGGTGATGCAGCCGGTCACGTCCGCGACGCGGATTCCGCTGATGGCCAACGGCACCATCGACCTCGAATGCGGCTCGACCACCAACAATCTCGAGCGCCAGCAACAAGTCTCCTACGTCAATACCACCTTCGTGACGGCCAACCGCCTGGTCTCGAAGAAGTCGTCGAAGATCGCTTCGCTCGCCGACATGAAGGGCAAGACGCTGGTGTCCACCTCGGGCACGTCGAACCTGAAGCAGGTCACGCAGATGAACGGCGACAAGAACATGGGCATCAACATCGTGCCGGCCAACGACCACTCGAACGCCTTCCAGATGGTCGAGACCGATCGTGCTGCGGCTTCTGCGATGGACGACATCCTGCTCTACAGCCTGGTGGCGTCGTCGAAGAGCCCGGGCGACTATGTGATCAGTTCGGAAGCGCTCTCGGTCGAGCCCTACGGCATCATGTTGCGCAAGGACGATCCGGCATTCCAGAAGCTGGCTGACAACGCCGTCAACGCCGTGTTCAAGAGCGGCGAGATCAACAAGATCTATGCGAAGTGGTTCCTC
>JBBQCA010000077.1:0-13275 GCA_038318315.1 Burkholderiales bacterium
CAACAGGCGAACGACCGTGGCGATCGGATGCGGGGCCTGCTCGTGCAAGGCCGCGGCAAGCTCCAGCGAAAGCGGCGGCTCTTCGCGATGCGAAGCGAGCGCGACGTCACGCAGTCCGCCCAGGCGCAGCAGCACGGCGCCGCGCATGCGCAGCATCTCGCGCGACGGATCGGTGTTGCTCGCATCCGGAATCGCGGACCAGTACGCCGAGGGCACCTGCGCGTAGATGTCGTGGCCGCTGTCGCATGTTCGTTGGAACAGCGCGCGTGCGAGACGAATGGCCTCGGCGCCGCTCGCGACTCCACCGGCGGCAACGAGCGACTGAACCAGACGGACGCTCGCATCGAGCGCGCCGATCGGGAACCAGCCGGAATCCGCGAGGGCTTCGTCGATCAGCGACTGCGCGTCGCTCACGTCCATGCCCAGTGCCGACAGGCGCAGCAGCATGGCGCTCTGGAACTCGTCGGATCCGGCCCACGATCGCCACTCGCCTGCGACCACGCTCATCTCGTGGCGATAGACCTCGTCGGAAAAGCGCGACACGCTGATCCAGCGGCGCCCGATCGCGGGGTCCATCACCTGCAGCCAGTTGCCGTAACGACGCCACACCACCACGAAGTGCGTCGCGAGATCCGCGTGGCGCACCACGACCAGGGCGGGCAGCCCGTCCGATCCTTCCGGACGCGCGTCGGAAAAGACCTGCTCGATCGGGATCATCACCTGCTCGGCGACCAGCCCGAGTTGATTGGCGACGCCTTCGATCGTGTCGATCGACGTGCCGTCGACATCGGTCTGGCAGGCTTCGCGCAAGCGGCCATAGCTGACCGGCACGCGATAGCCTTCGAGCAGGCACTTCAATGCGGCGGGGCCGCAGTCCATCGTCGATGTCTGAACCACTTCCGGTGCAAAGGCACGGCGTCCATTGATGCGTGCGCTTTTGCGTGCGCTCGCATTCACGTGCCCACCTCCGCCGCCGACGACGGCTGCGCTGCCGGACTGGCGAGCCTCTGCCCCGACGCGCGCAACAGCAGCGTCGCCGGCGCCGCGCGTTCGATGCTGATCTCGACGACGCCGGTCAGCCCGTGCTGCATCGGCAGCGCATCGTGGGCACGCGCGCTGGGTACCAACTCCACGTGCAGCGCGTTGTCGCGGATCTCGCTCGACACGCGCGCAACGACCGCGTCCACGCTGCCGTATTGCGCCCATGGAAAACCGTCGAGCCGCAATCGCGCCGCCTGTCCCGGATGAATCCGCCCGAGCGCGGACGCCGGGTTGAAGTCGGCGACGACGATCAGCTCGCCGCCGGGGACGATGGTCGCGAGCTTCTGGCCTTCGGTCACGAACGCACCTGCACCGAGCGGCATGACCTCGCCGACGATGCCATCGACCGGCGCCTTGATGCGATGCCGTTCGATCTCGAGCGCCAGTCGCGCAGCCGCGGCCCGCGCGCCGCCGAGCTCTCCGGCTAGCGACGCGACCGCGCGCTGCAGGCTTTCGATCTGCGCGTGGTTCTGATGGACGCGTGTCTTCGTATCGAGGTCCAGCTTGCGCGTGTCCGCCGACAACGCATCGCGCGCAGAGCTCTGCTTGCGCGTCTCGGCCTTCGCCCGCAGCGCATCGATCTCGGCCACGCTGCCGCTGCCGCTTTCCGCACTCAGGCGACGCTCGTTGTCCTGCGCGAATTCGACCGTTGCGCCGGCTTCGCGCACGCGCGCCTGTGCGGCCTCCACCGCGACCTGCGACGAGCGTTGATCGGCCGCGATGACCGCCTCCATCGCCGCGATCTCGTTGCGTAACGACGCGATTCGCGCGGGGATCGCGCGCAGGCGCGCCTCTTCTTCTTCGAGCCGCAAACGTTCGCTTGCGGCATCGAGCTCCACCAACGTGTCACCCGCGCGCACCGCGCGACCGATCGCGAGATGCGACACCACCACCCTGCCGGCCAAGGTCGGCGAGAGCACGTGCGACGCCTGCTGCACTTCGAGCCGCGCCTTTCGCGAAACCTCGAAGACCGTCACGCTGCTCAGAAAAAACCACGCGAGCCACACGAGCAGGAAGCCGGCCGCGACCGACCATGCGATCAGCGATCGGCGCGCGGTATCAGCGACGAGCGAACGCGTGGTCCTTGAAAACGGTGACGCCACGATGCAACTCCTCAAAGGGCACTCGTCGGTCGACGAAGCCCGGTTCAATTTCATTCGTACGCTCACGACCATCGGCGTCGATGTAGATCCGCCGTGGCAGCGACGGCGTGCATGGCGATGCGCGTGCCTCGCAAACGGGTCTGCGCTAACTCGCCGTTGCACCTGTCCTTGCGGCGCGCGGACTTGCGTCGCTTGCATCAGCGCCGTTCCATCCTCCACCGAGCGCCCGCACCAGTCCGACAGTCGCCAGGACTCGCGCCGTTCGCACCTGCATCGCGTTGCGACGATCGCGAAGTTCGGTGCGGCGCGCGTCGAGCAGATCGAGTTGCCCGACCAGCCCGTTGCGATACAGCGACTCGGACTGCGCGGCCGCGCGCGCGGCGGCATCGACGGTGATGCGCAGCGCTTCCGCCTGATCGGTCAGCAGCCGCAGCGCGGACAACTGGTCCTCGACATCGCGGAACGCGACGAGGATCTGCTCGCGATAGATCGCATACGCGAGTTCGAGATCGGCGCCCGCGCCCTCGATGCCGGCCTCGCGACGCCCGCCGTCGAACAGCGTCATCGCGAGCAGGCCGGCTATGCCCCAACTGCGCGCCGAAGATCTCAACAGTTCGCCGAGGTCCGACGAGGCGTACCCACCCGAGCCCGTCAGGCTGAGCGTCGGAAACCACGCGGTCCGCGCGATGCCCAGACGGATGCGGGCCACCTGCATGGCGCGCTCGGCGGCCTGCACGTCGGGGCGGCGCGCGAGCACGGCGCCGGGAATGCCCGGCGGGATCGAAGGCAGCGCGACGTTCCACTCGCCCACTTCGATACTCGAGGTCGACGCGACCTCGCCGGTGAGAAATGCAAGCGCATGCTCGAGCTCGGCGCGGCGGCGATCGAGTGCGATTGCCTCGGCATCGGTGGCGCTCGCTTCGGCGCGAATGCGCGCGACCGCCTGGTCGGATGCGAAACCCGCTCGCCGGCGTCGCTCGACCAGCGCGAGCGTCTCGCGATAGGAGGCCGCAGTGGAGCGCACCAGCGCGCGCTCGTCGTCGAGCGCACGCAATGAAAAATAGGTCTGCGCGATCTCGGCCTGCATCAACAGGCGCGCGCCGCGCAGCATCGCTTCGCGCGTCTGCGTATCGAGCGCGGCGGCTTCGGCGGCCTTCGACATGCGACCGACCAGGTCCACTTCATACGAGAAGGTCGTCGCGAGATTGATCAGCGTGCCGTTGCTGCCGGCCGCGTTGATGAGCGGGCCACCCTGACGTGACGCGCCACCGTTGATGCCCAGTTGCGGCATGCGATTCGCATCGGCGCCGTGCGCTAGGGCACGCGCCTGCGCGAGGCGAGCGGCGGCCTGTTGAATCGTGGTGTTGCGAATCGAAGCGCCTGCGATCAATCGATCCAGCAGAGGATCGGCAAAGACCATCCACCAATCCGCATGCGACTCGGCCGCGATCGACGGATTTGCCGATGCGTCGACACCCGCGCGTGCATCGGTCTCGCGAAACGAAGCGGGGGTAGGCGGCAGATCGGGAGCCGGCGTCGACGACGCGCATGCGGTCAGGCACGCGACGACGACCGAGGTCGCGAGCAAGCGCACGATAGGAAGGCGGAACGAGATGGACATGCGGCGTGGGTACTCGAACGGATCAGCAAGAAAAAAGGGACGGCCACGAACCGCCGCGGCCATCCCTCGTTGCATGCCGCCCGTGCGGCTTAGATGCCGACGCAGCGGCCCACGGGCGGGTAATACACGACCGGCGGCGTGATCGGGCTGTTGTCGCCGGGGGTGTTGTGTCCTGCACCGCTTGCGCCGCCGGCACCTGCACGTACGTTGGTCTTGATCTTCATGATTTCCTCGCTAGGTGGGTGTGCTATTCGCACGTTGATCGGTCGGCACCGTGCCGTCCGAATGAGTTGAGGCGCCGGCATCGAGCCGGCGTCCTGGTGTTGTTGTGATCGATTTCGATGCGGCCGAGACCGTATCGCTCAGATACCTACGCAGCGGGTTCCGATGAAGCCCGGCACCGTGTAGTTGTTGAGGACCACAGGAGGATCGGCAGGCGAGTTGTGCCCTGCACCGCTCGGGCCGCCTGATCCTGCACGTACGTTGGTTTTGATTTTCAAAATTTCCTCGCTGACTGGGCGTGCTCTTCGCACGCTGATCGGTCGGCCCTATGCCGCACGAATGGGTTGAGGCGTCGGCATCGACCGCCTCAGTGTGTCGGTATCGATGATCTGCATGCCATCGCGATCGAGCACGATGCGGATGCCGAAGAGGTCTTCGAACTCATCGGGCAGGTAAGGCAGGAGCCGCTCTCTCTGGCTTTGCAGGCGGATGTGCAGATCCATGTCGGCCGCGGTGAAGGCGCGCGATGGCGGCGTGCGACCGAGCAGACCGTTGATGTGTCGCTGGACGTCGCACGCGACGCGCATGACCGACTGCTGCCGCATGAAGAATTGCATCAGGCACGCAAGCACATCGTCGAGCCGGGACGCCGCGCCCCTGCCGTCGTCCTGGAAGTGGCGAACAAGCACAGCCCGCAATGCATGCTCGGCCGCGACAGACGACGGTGTCGGCGCGAAGGCGAGCAACGCATCGAGCGGACGGGACGGCAATGTGCCGGTCAGCCCGAAGGCACATTGCGCATACATGTCCGCATACACCTGCTCGCGATCGACCCGCCACGACTCCGTTGCGAGATAGGCGCTGGTCTTCAGGCGTCCGACGTGCGGGCCGATGCGATCGCGAAAGGCCGTTACGCGACGCGGATCATCGATCTCCCATGCATTGGCGATGACCGACAGGGTCTCGTAGGTGCGCGTCATCAGCGGCCACAGCGAGAACACGGCCGCGTAGGCCTGCAGGCCGAGCAGCGCGTAGTCGATCGCGGGTTCGATCTGGGCCAACGCGGCCCGCATGTCGGGGTCGAGGGTCGCCGGCAGGCCCTCTCGTGGCATACGACCGTCGACCAGCACGGCGAGAAATTCTTCGATCATCACTTGCGGGCCGGCGCATACGCCATGCTCCGAATGAAAGGAGTAATTGCGTTCGGCGTATGCGTAGATCTCGGCGCTGGTCATCGGCGCATCGGGCGACAGCGTCGGTTCGCCGACCGGCACGAACAGCATCTGATGCATGGTCATGCGCACGCCGTCGGTGACGCGAAACAACGACGACAGCGCGGGGTGCAGTTGGCCGTTCGCGACGCGACCTTCGGTGCGCATCAACATGTAGGTCGGCAGTGCGAGCACGGACATCGAGAGACGTTCGAGATGCCCGACCGTCCATCCATCGCGCGCAGCGGGGAAGCGCCGCAGATATGCCGCGCGAACGTGCAGCAGCGCCGCCATCATCTGGCCCCAGTGCGCGCGCATGCTCTTCAACGCGGTCACGTTCATCGGACGATCGGACTGATGGCGGCTGCCGCCATAGATGCAGGTGCGCCACCGCGTCGGGACGTCCAGCCGCAACACCGGCGGGAAGACGTTGGCCTCGCCGACCTGACGACCTTCGGCATCCATCGCCATATGCGCGACGCGAAAGATCGGAACGACCAGCTCGAGATATCCGACCTCGATCGAACGCCCCGTCACGTCGAGCATGACCTGCTCGCAGTCGTGCCAGGTTCGTGGCGACTGCGCCATTGCCGGCGGCAACGGCGAAGGACGCGCGCCGTCGTCTCCGGCGGTGCGTTCTTCGACCGCGTTCTCGTCCGCGTGCCGAAGCACGTTCTGTTCGATGAGCTGCTCGAGCAGATCACGCACCCTCGCCCATTCGTGCTGCGGGCCCCACGTCATCGCGGCGCCGGCAACGAAGCGTGATTGCTTGCCGAGCGTTTCGCCGAAGACGAACAGGTCGGGCTCGTCGAACGAAATTTCCTTGTCGCCGTAATAGAGCCTGAGCTCGCGCTCACCGGTCGCGGTCTGCGCGTACTGCGTGATGACGCGCCGGTTCATCGGCAACACGAGTTCGTCGGCCGCGTCCAGCGTGCGCCGCGAGGCGATGCCGGCGTGCATCGGGCATCTTGATGCGTCGCGTTCGAGTTCGTGGGACAGCGCAGTGGTCATGGCATGGCGATGTGAATGTCTCGCACCACAGAGCGCACGCGACGGACTTAAATACATGCCCGTACGCAAATGCATCGATCGCATGGGGATCAAGCCGCGTGAGCGCTATCGATGCGCGGCGCCGGTACGTATCAGCGCCGCGCATTGCGGCTCTGTCGTTTTCACAGGAGCCTTCATGACCCGTCCCGTTCTGACGTCCGCAATCACACCGGCAATCACACCCACAGCCATGCCCACAATCTCAGTTTCGAGCGAGCGCCTGCGCGTCTCGCCGAGCTTCGCGTTGACCTTCGCGATGGACGGCCGGCCGTTCGTTGCGAAGGACAGCGAGCCTTATATCCAGTACTGGCTCACAGAGCGCTACCGCCTCTTGTTCTCGATGTTCGCGGCGCGGCGCGGCGCGACAGTGGAGGAAGCGATCGGGAGCTATCTGCGTCTGGCGCGTGTAGAGGACGACACGGCCGAACGTGAGCGCCTGATGAAGGCGATACGCGACATGCGTTCATGCGGCGTGCTGATCGGCTCGCGCGATGACACCTCGCGCTACGACAAGCGCATCGTCGACGACTATCTGACGCATCGGCCCTTCCCTCGCGAAGTCGTCGAGCATCTCGTCGCGCGCGGCGGCATCACCGGCACCAGCCGCGTGCTCGATCTCGCCGGTGGCCCGGGCGATCTCGCGGTCGCGCTGGCACTTGTGTCCAATCAAGTCTCAATGATGGAACTGTCGCGCGGCTTTCTGAACGCGGCGCGTTCGCGCGCGAAAAAGCTCGGCGTTCCGCTCGTGACGATCCACGACTCGTGCAATCGCCTCGTCTTTCGCGATGAGGAGTACGACGCGATCACCGTCTCGCAGGCGCTGCATTGGCTCGACGATGTGCTCGTGTGCCGCGGCGTGTGTCGCGTCCTCAAGCCGGGCGGCAGTTTCTTCGTCGTACACAGCGCGATCGATATGGACGATGCGCATCCGCTCAGTTGGGTGTTGGGCGACAACTCGATCCTGGGCGCGAAGGTGAGGCAGCCGTTCGCCGAGGAGATAAGCCCCTTGCAAAGACGGCTGTCGCTGCTCTTCGAAGCGCTCGATGCGCCTGACGTGCAGCGCATCGATCTTGCACAGCGCTGGTCCGCGTCGGGCGGCGAAGCGACGCCGCGCATCGTCCCTGCGGGCGTCTCACTGTTCCGTCAGCGCCGACCGATGGGGATGGGCTTCGCGCGCGCGTTCCTCACGGCAAGGCATATCGAAGCGACCGGGCTCGAACCTGCCGAATTCTGGAGGAAGCTCGAGGCGCGCTGCGCAGGCGCGAGGGCGGATCGATTTGTCGCGACCCAGCACTGGGCCGTACTGCACTTTCGTCGCGGAGGCGAGCGATACGATTCGGCTTCGCTAGCCTCGATCGCGAGTACCGACATCGATTGCGCATTGGCGTCGGTTGCCTGAAGCCATCGAGTCAGAGCCGCGCGGAGATTCGACGCGAGCTCTGGAAACGCCAAGGCCGACGCATCATGCGTCGGCCTTTTTGATCACCGCCGCTTCAGCGACAGACGCGCTGCACGGACGCCGGGGCACCAAGGGCCGCTGCCGCGTCGAGCTGACGCAGGTTGATCCCGCACAGGTTGCCGCCTGATTGCTGCAGCCGGCGCACGATTTCGTCGGGCTTGAGGGCCGGTTCGCGCTGATGCAACAGCGCCGCCGTACCGGCCACCAGCGGCGACGCCATCGACGTTCCGCTCCACGTGGCAAAGCCGCCGCCGGGAATGGAGCTGGTGATGAGGTCGCCAGGCGCGGCGATCTGGATCCACGAGCCGAAGTTGCTGAACTTCGCCAGCTTCCCGTCGGCGCCGGTAGCCGCGACTGCGAGCAATCCCTTGAAGCCTTCGGCTGCGGGATATTGCTTGATCGCGCTGCTCGCATCATTGCCGGATGCGGCAACGATGACGACGCCGCCGAACCGGCCGCAACGCGCCTTGTCGTCGTTGTATCCCGGATCGGAGAGGTCGGTTTCGGGGAGCGCGGGGTCCGCCGGGGTGCAACTCGCCAGTTGCGCGATCGAATCGAAGAGCCGTGTGCGATTGAGCGTGCCCAGGCTCATGTTGATGATGTGGGCACCGTCGTCGGTATCGGGATTGCCGTCCGGGTCGACCGCGCGCAGCAGCGCTTCGGCCAGGACCCAGACATTGCCCACGCCGTCCGCGTCGAGAACGCGGAACGGCATGATCTTCGCGTCAGGCGCGACCATCGCGATCAAGCCCGCGACGTGCGTGCCATGACCGAACCCCGGATTGCCGATGCCGCCGACTTCGGATGGATCGGCGTCGAAGTCGACGAAGTCGAAGCCCGGCAACAGGCGTCCGAGCAGCAAGGGATGATTGAGATCGACGCCGGTATCGAGCACCGCCACACGCACGCCCGCGCCGGTCGCGCGTTGCTGGGCTTCGGCAAGTCGCATCGCTTGCGGCGCCCACTGCGTCGCGTAAGCCTGCGCGGAGCCGATGGCCCAGGGCTGGTTGCGGCGCGCCTCGGGGCTTTGCTGAATGAAGTTCGGCTCGGCGACCAGGACATCCGGTTCGATTTGCAGTGCGGCCAGCACGCTGGCCGCACTGGCCGCACCGATGGTCTTGAGCCTGAAGATCGGTCTCGACCCGAAGCGATCGACCATCGTGAGGCTGTACTTGAGCAGCAACGGGTTGAGCGCGGCATCGCTGCGCATCTTCACCAGAATTTCGCCCGAAGCGAATTCTTCGCCACGTGCCGCTTGCGATGGTTCGGCCGCGAGCAGGAAAAAGACACTGGCGAGCGCGGCGCACACACGCGATGCTGGCAACGCCCAGACGTTAGACATGACTGAAACTCCCCTCGAAGTGCGCAATTGAATTCCTACAGAACGGGCAGGCGGCCGGGAAATACATCGCTCGCACGAAACGACCGACGAGGCGATCGCATCTTTGGGCCGGATTATCCGGACTAACAAGGCAAACGCACGACAACGCCTGTTTATTCCCGCGCGACAATACACAACATTCGCCAGGCTACGTGCCACCATGAAGCGCGAAGGCAGCCCAATGACAAGGGTGCGGATGCCCGACCATCAACACCACCTGCGCATGGCGAAGCGCTTCAGCCGGCGCCTGCCCCGCTCGCAAGGCGCCATAGAAGATCGACATGAAGCGCGCGGTGATCGTGTCGTCCACAGGCCACAGGCTGGCCACGATGCGCGAGGCGCCCGCGAGCAGGAACGCCCGCACCAGACCGACCATCTCGTCTCCGCGGCCGTGCTCCGCGAGCCCCGTCTCGCACGCACTCAGCACCACCGTCGCCGCGCGCAAGGACATGTGCTCGATGGCATCGGCCGTGAGCGCGCCGTCGACCAGGTGCAATGCCGAAAACATCGGATTGTCGGCGCGAAACTGTGCGTGACAGGCCAGATGGATCACATCGGCCTGACTCGCGTGAAGCTGCAGTTGAGCGAGGCTCGCGCTTGCGCCGGTCAGCGCGATCGCATCGTCGAACAGGCCGGCGACGAACTGTGCCTCGGCCGCAGCTTGCGGCAGCCGCCTCGATTCGCCGACGGCGAGCGCGCGAAGCGCCGGAACCGGTTGACGCACCAGCCCCCGTATCGCGACCTGGGCGCTGGGCGCCATCGCCAGCGCATGGGTCTGTGCGAGAAAGCGCTCGCCGTCGTGAAGCGCCGCGAATGGAAGCGAGCTCATGTGCTCGTGCGGCACGACCACCACGTCGGATCGACCCACGAGCAGGTGCGCGAGAGGCACCCAGACCAAGTCGTGCAGGCGTGACATGCGGACCTGCATCCGTTGCGTGAGGATATCGAGATGTCGCTCGACCGGTCCTGCGCCGTGGCGCAGTGTCTCGACCTGGAAGCGCGCCGATCTCATTGCATCGAGCACGTCGTCCCACGCGGCCAACGGATGCACGATGTCCAAGCGGTCGTGCGTGACGACACATGCGAAGAGCTGGTTGTCGAGCGCGCCGTATTCCACCAGCGCTTCAGTGACGCCCAACAAACTTTGCAAGGTCTGCACGTCGAAGGCTTCGGACCGATGTCGGTCCGACGGGCCCGCCTGCGCGGCGAAGCGCTGCCGCCGGGCGCGTTCGAGCAGTTCGAGTTCGATACGACGGGCTTCGTCGACCAGTGCGGCTCCCGGCTCGGCTTCTTCGTCGAGCCGTTGCATGCGCCGATAGAGCCAGTTCAGTCGCGCTCGCAGCGTCGAGGCAACTTCGTCGTCCGGCTCGTCGCCCTCAGCCGCGGTCGCTTCTCCCAGGCGCTCGTCGAGCACGCGCGCGCGAAATCGTTCGAGACATCGCAGCACCTCTGCTGCGTGATGCGACGACGGTTCTCGCGTGGAAGCTGCGAGCGCGAGGCGCAGAAGTTCCTGGTAGGGCCGCAGGTGATCGGTCAGGAAGACGCTGCGGATGTCGTCGCTGGGCAGTGCGCGGCGCTGATCCTCGAAAGCTTCGATGGCGCTCTCGAGCGACTCCCGCGCCGCGCCTTCATCGCCTGCCGCCAGTGCGGCCAGCCCTTCGCCCGCCAGGCAGCGGACTTCGGCGGACAGCATCCGGAGTTCGCGGGCACGTGTGCGCGCCTGGACGAAGAGCGCTCGCGATTCGTCGGCCCGACCGGCGAGCAAGGACGCGTAGGCGCCTACGACGGCGGCGCGCACGCCGCCTTCGGCCAGACCGGTGGCCGCGAATCCGCTGGCCGCGGCGTGGGCGAGCGTGATCGCCGACACGCCCTCACCGCGCGCCAGCGCCAGTTCGGCGCGAGCCAGAAGCACCGTGGCCTCGCCGGCGCCGACCTGCTGGCCGGCGAACAACCGAGCGGCCCACATCAACGATCGGTGCACTTCCTCGATCGGGCGATCCAGAAGCGCCTGCGTCCTTCCTTTCTGCGTCAAGGCCCATGCCTGCTCGACCGGCATCTCGAGGGCGTCGAATCGTTGCAGCGCCTGATCGAACAGCGCAAGCGCCTCGGGTAGCAGGCGTAGTTCGAGATACGCGTCGGCCAGTTGTTTTTCCGCCGTGGCCAGATGCTGCGGCATCGCCAACGCTTCGTAGCAGCGACGCGATCCCTCGAGCTCCGCCAGCGCTTCGTGATAGTGCCCCCGCGAAAGCGCCACCAGCGCAATGGCTTCCTGCGCAAGCGCGCCCAGTACCGGAAAGCCGTGCTGCGCGGCGCGCATGCGTGCGCGCGCGGAGATGTGCAGCGACTCCTCGAAATCTCCCATCGATGCGAGCGCTTCGGCCATGCCGATGTCGGCCATGATCGAGCGTTCCTTGTCGCCCACGCGCGCGAACAGGACGGCCGCCTCACGATAATGTTTTTTCGCGAGCGGGTAGTCGTTGCAGCGGCAATAGAGATTGCCCAGATTCAGGCTCACCTTGCTGGCCGCCAGTGCGTCGCCCAGTGCCAGCAGTTCGCGCTGCGTCTGCTCGCCGCAAGCCGCGGCTTCTGCATGTCGGCCAAGCACGGACAGCGTTATGACCTTCGGTACCTGCGTCTGCGCAGCCTCGCGATGAAGACCGAGCTCGCGAAAACCCTCGTGGGCTTGATCGAATCGAGCCGTCGCATCGGTCATGCGGCCACGCGTGAGGTCCTCGATTCCGGTGATCCAGGCTGAAAGCGCTCGCACTTCCGCACACGTGCTCGAAGAGACGGGCGGCATGTACGCGTGCTCGTCGAGTCTGCGCAGGGCGTCAGCTACCCGAGCAACCCTTGGCGGATCGCTGTTCCACGCCGCGTAACCCAGATCCTTCAGCGCCCAGGCGAGCGCGTGCAGCGTGCGATCGTCCGCACAGATCGGCGTACCTGCGCCGCTCTCGATCATCAGAATCGCGTGTTCGCTCGCCGACGCCGCGCTCTGTGTTTCCGTCAAAGTCCGTCCGTTCAGTCTGACCGGTCGCCCACGTCGATCGGCGGGAGTTCGACCACCTCGTCGGACATTCGCAGGGTCAGCACATAGCGACCGCGCGGGATTCCTTCCAGACGAAACTCTCCCAGATCATCGAGCGCAGCGACCTGGCCGAGACGAGCCTGCGCTTCATCGCCAGAGTCCGCCCGCAATTCGATCGTGCCCGATTCGTCCGGGCCGAGAATCTGGCCGGCCATCACGAAATCCGAAGTCGACGGCGTGATGCGCAAGTCGATGTCGCGTCCTTTTGCGCTGAACAGCAGGTGTCGCGCATTCGATGGAAGGGAGCGAACCCCCAGAGCCATCGGCGCGATGTTCCAACTGTCGAAGCTGAGAACGGCCCGCACGATGTTCAGTGCACGGCCGGCCGCTTCAGCGGCAGCCTCCAGACGCGACGGTTGCGCCGACGGCCAGAGCGCCACTGCAGAGCGGATCACATGGGCCGGCGCTTCCGGCAGTGCGACGGCCTGTCGCACCACGTTCGCCAACTGGTAGTCGGTCATCTGCTCGAGCGTTTTCATGGCTGTGAGTTTATTCGATGGAATGTGCGACAGAGCCTTATGATTGCGCGGAAATACATCGCTCCGCCCGACCTCCCTGTTTATTCCACCAGGCTGCGCAATTTTCCCAGGCAGCGGGAACGCGTCGGACCGATGCTGCCGACCGGTATTCCAAGTCGCCGCGCGACCTCGTCGTACGCGATCTTCTCGTCGTCATCTTTGAACAGCAGCACGAGCAACTCGCGACAGCGTTGGTCGAGCCGATCGAGGCCGCGGCGCACGCTGTCGTGCATCTGCAGTTCGGCCAGGGCTTCTTCGGGCAGCGCGGTCTCGTCGGGCAAATCCCACTCGGGCGATTGATCATCATTGTCGTCGCCGGCCGCGCTCATCGAAATCGTACGCTGGCCACGCGTCCTTTGACGCAGCGCCTCGCGCTTGGCAGTAGTGACGATCCAGGCTTGGAGGCGATGGGGTTCGCGCAGCCCGGGAAGGTGCTTGATGAGCCGCGCGAACACCGTCTGAAAGACATCGGCCGCCGCGTGCTCGTCCAGTCCGATGCGCAAGACGATGGTGTACACCAATCGCTGGTAGCGGTTGACCAGCGCCTCCCAGCCTCCTGCATCGCCACGCAGGCAGCGCGT
>JBBQCA010000078.1:0-13175 GCA_038318315.1 Burkholderiales bacterium
CGCGACGCCCTGACGGGCCTGCACAATCGCCGCTATCTCTACGAGCGCGGGCCGCGCCTGCTGCAGGCCAGCCTTCTGCAAGCCGTGCCGATATGCCTGGCGATGATCGACCTGGATCACTTCAAACGCCTCAACGACGTCCACGGCCATGTGGTCGGCGACCGCGTCCTGGTCGCGTTGGGGAAACTGGTGCGCGAGGGATTGCGCGAGGGCGACATCGTGTGTCGCATCGGCGGCGAAGAGTTTGCGATGATCCTGCCGACCAGCACGGCGGCGGTGGCGCACGAGCGTCTGAAGGGCATGCTGGCCGCGTGCGCGAATCTGCGCGAGGTCGAAGGCGAAGAGGAATTGCCGCCCGGCCTGAGCTTTTCAGCGGGCATCGTCGAAGCGCCGGCACACGGCGGCACGATCGACGCCCTGATGATCGCGGCCGATCGCCTGCTCTACACGGCCAAGCACAATGGCCGCGCGCGCATCGAATTGGCCGGGGATCCGATCAGGCCGTTCCTGCCGCACGTGTCACTGGCCGCGCGCGAGCCGATCGATTAGCAGGCCGGCTGCGATAAGTCCGAAGGTCGCAGTCACAGCGACCGACGAGCCGAAACCCGCGCAATTGAGCCCCGTCATGCCGGTACGGGATTGCGGCTCGAAACCCTCGTCGTCCACGACTCCGGGGTCTGCGCGTTGATCCGCGCGCTGATCCGAATATACGGCGGTCACGCCAAACCTTCGCTTGAGGTTGCGAGGAAAATCGTGGTGGGTCCGCAGTGCCTTGCGCACTTTGGCGAGCATCGCCTCGTGCTCGGTATGCGCGAGATCCGCGACCCGGATCCGGCTCACGTCGGTGCGACCGCCAGCCCCGCCGATCGTGACCAACGGCGTCGCCTGCGCATGGCAATGCGCGATCAGCGCGGTCTTCGCGCGGACGTGGTCGATCGCGTCGATCACGAAATCGAAACGGCCCGAGGGCAAGAGCGTCGCAACGTTGTCTGCTTCGACGAATTCCTCGACGGCCTCGACCACGCACTGCGGATTGATGTCGTGAATGCGACTTGCCATCGCCCCGACCTTGGCCGCGCCGAGCGTGCTATCGAGCGCATGGACCTGCCGGTTGATGTTCGACTCGGCCACGTGATCGAGATCGATCAGGCACAGCGCACCGACGCCGCTGCGCGCGCAGGCTTCGGCGGCCCACGAACCGACTCCGCCCAGGCCGACTACCGCGACGCGCGACGCGCGCAAGCGCGCCAGGCCTTCGGCGCCATACAGACGCGCGATCCCGCCGAAGCGGCGATCGAGGTCGATCGCGAAATCCGCGTCATCGGGAACATGCATCATCGCGTTGATCGGTGATTGAGTTGACGCATCATCGCATCGCGGCCCTCCCGAACGAGCGGGCACCAGGGCGACGCGATCTCGTTCACGCAGTCGTCACGCAATATCGAACCCTTGGGCACAATGTGATCGTGAGTTCGCAGATCGATTTCGCCGAAGCAAGCGTCGCCCCGTCCGGTGCTCCGTTCCACACGCTCACCGACGACGAACGCGAAGCCTCGCTGCTCGACACGCTGGCCGCCTGGAATCGCAACGATTCGGTCTGGGTATTCGGATACGGCTCACTGATCTGGCGGCCCGAGTTTGAGTTCGACGCCAAGGCGCGCGGGCTGGTCTATGGCTACCACCGCAGCCTTTGCCTGTGGTCCAAGGTGTATCGCGGCACACCCGAAAAGCCCGGCCTGGTGCTCGGGCTCGAGCCGGGCGGAAGCGTCCATGGCGTTGCCTTTCGCATCCCCGCGGCGATCGCGCATCGCGAGCTGCGCGCGTTGTGGGCGCGCGAACTCGTCACCGGTTCCTACCTGCCGCGCTGGCTCGAAGTGCGGCTCGGCGCCGACGGGAGCGAGCGCGTGCGCGCCATCGGTTTCGTGATGAATCGCACCGCCGACGGCTATGCGGGCGAGGTCGACCGCGCCTTGCTGGTGGACACCGTGTGCAGCGCGAGCGGCCGCAACGGGTCGTGCGCCGACTACGTGCTATCGACCGTGCAGAGTCTTGCCGAACACGACATCTACGATCGCCATCTCGCCAAGCTCGCCGAGGAAGTCGGCGTGAAGATCACGGTGCCTTCGGAATGAGAAAACGCCGCTCCACCGGAGCGGCGTCTTTTGCTGCACGCGACCGAGTGGCGAATTCGCGATTACTTGATCGCCAGGCGCTTCGGCTGCACCACTTCCTTCTTCGGCAGGGTCAGCGTCAACACGCCGTTCTCGTAGCTCGCTTCGGCGCGGTCTTCGGCCACCTCGACGGGCAGCGTGAAGTTGCGCGCCCATGAGCGGGTCACGCGATTGCTGTGCAGGACGCGCTCGCCTTCGCTCTGTTCAGCCGACTTCGCTTCGGTCTTCGCGGAGGCGCTGATCCGCACCACCGCCCCATCGATCTGCACATCGATGTCTTGCTTGCTGACGCCGGGGATTTCGACGCGCGCTTCGAAGCGATCGTCCTTCTCGATCACGTCGAAGCGTGCCGCGAGCGTGGTGGCCGGAACGTCGCTCGCGAGCGTGTTGCGCGCGTTCACGAAGAAGCCGTCGAACACGTCGTTGAACAGCGTATTGCCATTGAACATCTGCGAGCGCGGAAGCACGCGGCTGGCGCGATTGAGAGTCAGAACCATGGAGATACTCCTTCGATTGGTAGGTCGCGGCGAGTGCCGCATGCTCCCAAGATAGGAAGGGGAAGCGCGATTACAAGATCTTGAAATTCGCGAAGGGCGCCCTCAAGGACGCCACGGCGAATCACCCATCGACCCATTGATAGCCTCGCCGATGATCTGCATCGTCCGCTGAGTCGCGCCCCGATGCGCGGCGGCGAAGGCAATGCCCGCATCGGCCATGCGATGACGGCGCGCATCGTCGGAGGCAAGTGCGACGGAAGCCTCGATCAGCGCATCGAAATTTGCGACGCGCATGGCGGCGCCGGCACGCACCGCTTCATCGCTGGTCTCGGAGAAATTGAAGGTATGCGGCCCGATCAGGATCGGGCATCCCGCCGCCGCGGCTTCGATCAGGTTCTGTCCGCCGAGCGGGACGAGACTGCCGCCGACGTACGCGACATCCGCGAGCAGGTAGTACGCGAACAGCTCGCCCATCGAGTCGCCGATCCATGCCCCGGTATCGGCAACGATCGGTCGCTCGTCGCTGCGTCGCTGCGTGCTGAAGCCGCGCGCCTTCGCCAGCGCGGCGACTTCATCGAATCGTTGCGGATGGCGCGGGACGACGACCAGCAACGGTGACGAAGCCGAGGCGCGATCGGCCGCGCGCGAAGCGCGTCGCATCCACGCGTCGAAGATCGCTTCTTCTTCGCCTTCGCGCGTGCTCGCGAACAACAGGATGGTTCGCTTCGCATTCGAGCGATCGCAAGCGACGCGATCGCGAAAGCGCGACGCGAGCTCGCGTTGCGCTGCCGGCACTTCGATGTCGAACTTCAAGTTGCCTGCGCGAACGATGCGGTTCCCATTGGCTTCGCCGGTCAACCATGCGAAGCGCGTCGCGTCGTCGTCGCCTTGCGCGAGGATGTGCGCAAAGCCTCGCGCGGCGGGACACATCAACGCAGGCCAACGCATCGCCGCGCGCAACGACTTCTCCGACAGGCGTCCATTGGCCAGCAGCATCGGCACAACGGCATCGCGCGCCGCGGCCATCAGGTTGGGCCAGATTTCGGTCTCCATCACGATGCCTATGACGGGCCGCCAGTGGCAAAAGAATCGCGTTACCGCGAGCGGGTAGTCGTAGGCGAGGAATGCATGCGCCACGCCCTCGCCGAACAGCGCGATCGCGGTATCGCGCCCGGTCGGCGTCATGTGCGTGACGAGCAGAGGCCGATCGGGATAGCGCGCGCGCAGGGCCTCGACCAGAGGCGCGGCGGCGCGCGTCTCGCCGACCGACACCGCGTGGATCCAGATGCACGGTGCAGGCGGACGATTCGGATAGCGCCCCAGAAAGCGCTCGCCCCAGCCGCTTCGATACGCGGGCTGCCTTCGCGCGCGCCACACAAGGTAGGTGACGATCGCCGGTGTCGCGACGATCCAGAGCGCCGTATACGCGAGCCTCGAGACGCGTACACGTAACGACCACGCGAAGCTTGCGCGCGGACTCATGCGCACTTCATGCGTCCGGCCGCGTGAAGTTTCGCCCGCCTGCCGACGCACCCACTCACCGTGCGCGTCGGCCGCGCGGCCGTGCGATATGGAAGACCGCTGCTTCCTTCTCGATCATCGCGGCACTCGTGCCCGCCTCGAGCACCTTCAGGCGCTCGAGCGCCTCGGCTACCGCCGAGACCGCGGGCTGCGCGCCGAGCTCGCCGTAACTGCCCAGGTTGATCGCATGCGGCGACCAGTACGGCGCATAGCGCCAGCGCGGCGTGGCGCCGAACAAGCCCACGGTCGGTGCATCGAGCGCGGCGGCAAGATGCAGCAGGCCGGTATCGACGCCCACCACGACGCGCGCACCCGCGAGCAAGGCTGCCGCTTCGACCAGGGATAGCGCAGGCGCGACGATGGCTCGCACCGAGTCGCGTTCCATCAGCGCTTCGGCCTGATGCGCGAGAACTTCGGCCGAGGCGCGTTCGGCCGCGCTGCCCGACGGCAACACCGGCGCGATACCGGCGGCGCACAGCAGGTCGATCAGCGCGACCCATCGTTCGGCCGGCCACGCCTTTTCCGGTCGCGCGGTTGCATGCAGCAGGACCGCATAGGGCATCGCGAGCCGCGCATCCCCGTTCACGGATGCCTGGTCTTTCGTATCCCCATTTGCGTCGGCACGCCGCAGCCAATCGAAATGGGCGAGCGGCACGTCGAGCTCGAATCGTGGCAGGCCGAGGTTCTGACCCGCGTAGCCGAAGGTCTCGGCCGCGAGCGCGCGCATGCGCTCGATCGCATGCAGGCGCGCATCGACGCCGTATCCATGGTCGTAGAACAGGCGCGCCACGCGTTCACGCGCCAGCGCGAACGAGAACCCGACCCGCACCCCGTGCGGATTCAGTCGGGCGCGTCGCGCAATCAAGGCACTCTTCAACAGGCCCTGAGTATCGAGCACCACGTCGTATCGCTCGGCGCGCAACTGCGCGAGGAATGCGCGACGCTCCGCACGTGCGCCGGCATCGCCGCGTTGCCGCCGCCATCGACGCAAGGCAATCGGGATGACGCGCGTCACGCCGCGCGTCATGCGCACCAGATCCACGTAAGCCTCTTCGACCACCCAGTCGATCACGAACGCGGGACGCTGGCGCCGAATGTCGGCGATGACCGGCAGGTTGTGCACGATATCGCCCATCGAACTGGTCTTGATGATGAGGACGCGCGTCATCGGCATTCTGGTTGCGGGTTCGGTATCGATCGCTGCGCGATCGCTGCGGTCCGGGTGGAGCGCGCGCCGTTCCCTTTCGGCAGATGTTGTATGACACAATTCGAGCCGCTTGGCGAAATGCGTTGGAGAATTCTACCGGCGACCGATGTCGGGCTTCGTTCCACCGCGCCCACGCCGCGCCGTGTCAGTCGTTTCAGCACCACCGCGCTCCCGCGATTCATTCACCACGCACGGCCGTTCCCCATGTCCGACGCCCCGCTTCCCCTGTCGGCCGTGCTGATCACCTACAACACCGGCGAACAACTCGCGCCCTGCCTCCGCTCGTTGGCGTTCGCCGATGAAATCGTGGTGGTCGATTCGGGCAGCGACGATGCGACGCGCGACGTGGCGCGACAGCACGGCGCGCGCGTGATCGAAGAAGCGTGGCGCGGCTTCGGGCCGCAGAAGCGATTCGCCGTCTCGCAGGCGCGACACGATTGGGTGCTCTGCATCGACGCCGATGAAGAGGTGTCCCCGGCGCTCGCCGAGGCGATCGCCGCCGCATGCGCGAGCCCGGAACACACCGCGTATCGCATGCCGCGCTCGAATCGTTTCATGGGGCGTTATCTGCGCCACGGCGAAGGCTTTCCCGATTGGAGCCTGCGATTGTTCGATCGCCGTCACGCCCAATGGAGCGACGACGTGGTGCACGAGAAGGTCGTCAGCGACGGGGCGGTCGGGCGCCTGCCCGAGCGGGCGGTGTTGATGCATCACTCGGCCGAGAGCCTGGCGAGTTATCTCGACAAGCAGAACCGCTATACCAGCCTGCAGGCCGAGGCGCTGTATCGCGTCGGCGCGCGTGCGACCGCATGGCACCTGCTGTTGTCGCCCGCGCTGCGCTTCATCAAATTCTATTTCGTGCGGCTCGGATTTCTCGACGGGCTGCCGGGCCTGGTGCATATCGCGATCGGTTGCTTCAACAGCTTCGCGAAGTATGCGAAGTTGCGCGCGATGCAGATCGATGCGCAGGCCGCGGCGCAGGTCGGGCCCGAGTCCGCGCCGCGCCCCCATGGCGTGGACGTGAGCGACAGCCGCCACGCCGGAGAACCGCGTTGAACGTGCTCGTCACCGGCTGTGCGGGATTCATCGGTTTCTTCGCATCGCAGAAGCTGCTCGCGCGCGGCGATCGCGTGGTCGGCATCGACAGTCTCAACGACTACTACGATGTGCGATTGAAGAAGGATCGACTCCTTCAGTTGCAAGGCAAGCCGGGCTTTCGCTTCGAGCAGATCGATGTCGGTGTCAACGACGCGATCGCGCATGTCTTCGAACACGAGCGCTTCGATGCGGTCCTCCACCTCGCGGCGCAGGCCGGCGTGCGCTACTCGCTCGTCAATCCCGCGGCCTACACGCACAGCAATCTGATCGGCTTTGCCAACCTCATCGAAGCGTGCCGGCACAACGGCGTGAAGCACCTCGTCTATGCGAGCACGTCGTCGGTGTACGGCGGCAATCGCAAGCTGCCGTTTGCCGAAACCGATGCCGTCGATCATCCGGTGAGCTTCTACGCGGCGACCAAGAAGGCCAACGAATTGATGGCGCACAGCTACAGCCATCTGTTCGGATTGCCGACCACCGGGCTGCGCTACTTCACGGTCTATGGACCGTGGGGCCGCCCCGACATGAGCCCGATGCTGTTCGCGCGCGCCATCATGGAAGGCCGCGCCATCGAGGTCTTCAACCACGGCGACATGACGCGCGACTTCACGTACGTCGACGACATCGTCGAAGGAACGATCCGCGTGCTCGATCAACCTGCCGCACCCGACCCCGCCTTCGATCCGCACTCACCCGACGCCGCGACCAGCAACGCGCCCTGGCGAGTGTTCAACATCGGCAATCATCGATCCGTGAATCTGATGACCTACATCGAGACGCTCGAACGCATGCTCGGCAAGTCCACCGAGAAAATCATGCGGCCGATGCAGGACGGGGATGTGAAGGACACGTATGCGGATACGACGCGGCTGCACGCAGCCGTGGGCTTCGCGCCGTCGACGACGCTGGAAGAAGGCCTTGCCCGGTTCGCGACGTGGTTCAAGAGTTACTACGGGTACTGACGCGCCCGCGGCCCTACCATTCGCAGACTCAGAACGGCAACGATGCCCCCGGCTTGACGCTCTCGAGCACGCGCCGAAAATCCTTCTGGATGCGCGCCAGGCCTTGATCGGTATCGGACTCGAACCTGAGCACGATCACCGGCGTGGTGTTCGACGAACGCGCGAGGCCGAAGCCGTCGGCGTACTCCACGCGCAAGCCATCGATCATCGAGACCGACTCCGCGCCTTCGAACTTCGCCTCCTTCTGCAGCCGATCGATCAGCGTGAAGTTTTCGCCTTCGGCCAACTTCCATTGCAGTTCGGGTGTGGAGATCGAGTTCGGCAACGCGTTGAGCAGATCCGATGGATTCCCGCCGCCGGCCTTGGCCTTCGTGAGGATCTCGATCAGCCGCGCGCCTGCATACATGCCGTCGTCGAAACCGTACCAGCGATCCTTGAAGAAGATGTGCCCGCTCATCTCTCCTCCGAGCGGCGCGCCGGTTTCCTTCAGCTTCGCCTTGATGAGCGAGTGCCCGGTCTTCCACATCAGCGCGCGACCGCCACGCTCCTCGACCCAGGGCGCGATATTGCGCGTGCACTTCACGTCGTAAATGATTTCGCCGCCGGGATGGCGCGTGAGCACGTCTGCTGCGAACAGCATCAACTGGCGATCGGGATAGATGATCTGTCCGTCCTTGGTCACCACGCCCAGGCGATCGCCGTCGCCGTCGAACGCGAGCCCGATTTCGGTATCGCTGTTCGCCAGGTGACGGATGAGGTCTTCGAGATTCTCGGGATGGGCCGGGTCCGGATGGTGATTCGGGAACGTGCCATCGACCTCGCAGAACAATTCGACGACCTCGCATCCCATCTTTCGAAACAGCGTGGGCGCGAATGCGCCCGCAACGCCGTTGCCGCAATCGACCGCGATCTTGAGCGGCGACGTCATCTTCACGTCGCCCACGATGCGCGCGTAATAGGCCTCGCTGCTGTCGTGCGTGGAGTACGCGCCCGAGCCGCTTTCGAAGCGGTTCTCGACGATGCGCTGGTGGAGGGCCTGAATGCGTTCGCCGTAGATGGCGTCGCCCGCGACCACCATCTTGAGGCCGTTGTACTCGGGCGGGTTGTGGCTGCCGGTCACCATCACGCCGCACTGCGTACCGAGTTCGACGGCGGCGAAATAGACCATCGGCGTAGCGACCATGCCGAGGTCGATCACGTCGAGCCCTGCCGATTGGATGCCTTCGGCGAGCGCCTTGGCGAAATCCGGTCCGGAAAGGCGGCCGTCGCGGCCGATCACGAAGGCTTTCTGGCCCAGTGCCTTGGCCTCCGATGCAACGGCGCGGCCAACTTCGCGCACCACTTCGGCAGTCAGGGACCGGCCGACGATGCCGCGGATGTCATAGGCTTTGAAGATGGATGGTTCGATCATTCGATGCGAGTTTGTGCCCAATTGTTGCAATACGGAAACCGCGAGCGACGTTTGATAGAATGCGGGCACAGTCTATCAGCGCCCTCGATGGACCTCCCGCATGCGTCGAATTGCGGAGAGGCGGAATCCCGCGATTGCTTCGCCCCCCAAACCCACCCCGGGTCAGCACGGCGCCCTACCGCGCCCGACGGAAGACCAACATGATTGAGTCAAAACTCCTCGTCACAGGTGGCGCGGGCTTCATCGGTTCCAACTTCGTACTCGACTGGTTGGCCTCCGCGAAGGGCCCGGTGGTCAACGTCGACAAGTTCACCTACGCGGGCAACGCCGAGAATCTGGCGCGGGAAGTCGGCAATTCGAATCACGTCCTGGTTCGCGCAGACATCTGCGACAAGGGCGCCATGGCGGCCTTGCTCGAAGCGCATCGACCGACCGCAATCGTCCACTTCGCCGCCGAAAGCCACGTCGACCGCTCGATCGCCGGACCGGCCGCATTCATCGAAACCAATATGGTCGGCACCTTCACGCTGCTGGAAACGGCGCGGGCTTATTGGGCCACGCTTGCGCCCGGCGAGCGCGACCATTTCCGTTTCCTGCACGTCTCTACCGACGAGGTCTATGGGTCGCTGGAAGACGGCGACGCGCCTTTTTCGGAATCGACGGCTTACGCGCCCAACAGTCCCTATTCCGCTTCAAAAGCCGGATCGGATCATCTGGTGCGCGCTTATCACCATACCTACGGATTGCCGGTCCTGACCACGAATTGCTCGAACAATTACGGCCCGTATCAATTCCCGGAGAAACTGATTCCCCTGATGATTTCGAATGCCATCGAAGGAAAATCCTTGCCGGTATATGGCGATGGCAAGAATGTCCGGGACTGGCTTTATGTCGGAGATCATTGCACCGCCATTCGACGGGTCTTGGCCGATGGCGAACCGGGCGAGGTCTACAACATTGGTGGTTGGAATGAAAAAACGAATCTCGAAGTGATCGAGACTCTTTGTTCGCATCTCGATGCCATGCGACCGAAATCATCGGGCCGCTATATCGACCAGGTTCAATATGTAAAAGACAGGCCGGGGCACGATCGCCGTTATGCGATCGATGCGAGCAAGATCGAACGCGAACTGGGCTGGCGTCCTGAAGAAACATTCGAGACGGGCCTGGAAAAGACGCTTCGCTGGTATCTCGAAAACTCCGAATGGATTGCACGTGTCAAGAATGGCAGCTATCGCGACTGGATTTCCGCGCAATACGGCGCCGAGGTCGTTGAATGAGCGCTGTTCAACGCAAGGGAATCATTCTCGCCGGAGGTTCCGGAACGCGGCTCTATCCGATTACGCGTTCGGTATCCAAGCAACTGCTGCCGGTCTATGACAAACCGATGATCTACTACCCGCTGAGCGTTCTGATGCTCGCGGGAATCCGCGAGATCCTGGTCATCTCGACCCCGCAGGACACGCCGCGATTCCGTGAATTGCTCGGCGACGGTTCGCAGTGGGGCCTGCAGCTCGAATACGCTGTGCAGCCGTCGCCGGACGGGCTCGCGCAGGCCTTCATCGTGGGAAAGAGCTTTGTCGGCGATCACCCGTCGGCGCTGATTCTGGGCGACAACATTTTCTATGGGCACGACTTGGGGGTGCAATTGCAACGCGCCAATGCGGCAAGGAGCGGCGCGACCGTGTTCGCCTATCACGTGCGGGACCCTGGGCGCTACGGCGTCGTCGAGTTCGACGGGCAAGGCAAGGCGCTGACGCTCGAGGAAAAGCCGACGAATCCGAAGTCGAATTTCGCAGTCACAGGGCTGTATTTCTACGACGAACGCGTCGTCGAATTCGCAGAATCTCTCGCCCCGTCGCCTCGGGGAGAACTCGAAATCACCGATCTCAACCGACGTTACCTCGAGCTCGGGTCGCTCGAAGTCGAAACACTCGGACGCGGCTTCGCGTGGCTCGACACCGGCACCCATGAGTCGCTTCTGGAAGCCGCGCAATTCATTCACACGATCGAGATCCGCCAAGGGTTGAAGGTCGCGTGTCCTGAAGAAATCGCTTATCACATGGGCTATGTGAATGCACAGCAAATCGAGCTGCTTGCCAAGCCGCTTTTGAAAAACGACTACGGAAATTACCTGATGGAGATGCTGCGGGCGCATCCGGCGCCGCAAGGTATATCCGGAGTTTCGGCATGAAAGCAGTTGCAACTTCTCTTCCGGAAGTATTGATATTCGAACCGGAAGTATTCAGCGATACGCGTGGATATTTTTTCGAGAGCTTTAATACGCAACAGTTCGCGACGATGATCGGGCGTCAAACAAGTTTTGTGCAAGACAATCACTCGCAATCAAAGCGTGGTGTATTGCGTGGCATCCACTATCAGCTCGATCATCCGCAAGGCAAACTGGTTCGCGTCGTTGCCGGGGAAGTCTTTGATGTGGCCGTCGATCTCAGGCGCAGTTCATCGAACTTCGGCAAGTGGGTCGGCGTCAATCTCTCAGCAGAAAACAGGCGCCAGCTCTGGGTTCCAGAAAAGTTCGGACACGCATTCGCCGTGCTGTCCGAATCGGCCGAATTTCTCTACAAGACGACTGACTATTGGTTCGCGGGCGATGAGCGAACAATCCGATGGAACGATCCCGAACTCGACATTGTGTGGCCCATCACCGGCAATCCGGTGGTGTCATCGAAAGATGAACAAGGCGCGCGTTTCAGCGATGCGGAGGTTTACGCTTGACCCGCATCGCAGTCATCGGCTCAACCGGTCAGGTCGGCTGGGAGGTGGTTCGCAGCCTGCAAGGCATAGGCGAAGTAGTCGCGCTCACGCGGCAGCAATGCGACCTGGATGACCCGGCCGAAGCGGCGCGCTGCATCGCCGAACTCCGGCCGGATATCGTCATCAACGCCGCTGCGTATACCGCAGTCGATGCCGCCGAGACAGACCGCGAAACGTCGCGACGCGTCAACGCCGACGGTCCACGCGAGTTGGCCACGGTATGCAAGAAGTCAGGCGCCACTTTGATCCACTATTCCACCGACTATGTTTTCAACGGACAAGGATCGCGGCCGTATGAAACAAGCGACCGTCCCGATCCGCTCAATCACTACGGCGCGACCAAGCTTGCCGGCGAACAGGCCATTCAGGAAAGCGGAGCACAGCATCTGATCTTGCGCACGAGCTGGGTTTACGGCTCGCGCGGCAAGAACTTCTATTCGACGATGAAGCGCCTGTTGCAGGAACGCGAAGAGGTTCGGGTCGTCGCCGACCAGATCGGCGCACCCACCTGGTCGCGCGCCATCGCCGCGGCTACCGCAGCCGTGATCGCCAAGGCATGGTCGGGACGCGCCCCTCATGTCGAACTCGGGGAACGTCAAGGCACCTATCACCTCGTCAATGGCGGGTGTTGCTCCTGGGCCGATTTTGCGGAGACCATCGCTCAAAGCTTGGCCGCATCAAAGACAGCGCGAATCGTCCGCATCAAGACATCCGAATATTCATCAGCGGCTGTGCGCCCACTCAATTCCAGACTTTCCTCGTCGCGGCTGTTGAATGACTGGGGCATTGCATTGCCTCCATGGCGCGAATCGCTGGAACTCGCCATGGAATCCTAGCGGCGGCATCCGTTTTTTGCGGGTATGCATCTCCACACCCCCAAAAGCCAGCTCCGCACGCGACCTCCAATTTCAATAGGGCACCCTAAAGCATCATGCGAAACGAGCAGCCTCCCGCTTTTCTCGACGCAATCAGCCTCCCCGAGCTCTGGAAGATCGTGGCCCGAGGAAAATGGTGGGTCCTCGGGACGCCGTTGCTTGCGATCATCCTCGCCGTGATTGCGGTAACCGCCATGAAGCCTCAATGGCAGGCGACGGCGGTTATCTGGGTCGGTGCAGTTGGCCAGGTCGGCCAGGCAGGTCAAGCCGGGCAGCTCATCGAACCCGTGGCGCGAGCGGTCGAGCGCATGAAGCTCAAGTCGTTCGAGGACGTGGTGCTGACCAACTTGGGCCTCAGTCTGGAGGAAGCCGATCCAAAATCCAGCCTCTACCGGAATAGTCTCAAGATCAAACCATTGGCGAATACGGACCTGATCGAAATGAGCGTGCGCAGCTATTCACTCGAGGACGATAGCTCAACCCTCGGCATCATCGCGCAGCGTTGGGCACATGGCTTCGACCCCGCGCAGAAGGAGAATGCGAAGCGCCCGGTCGTGGCCACAGTCGCCTATTTGAAAAAAGTCCATGACGAGTTAGCGGCCCCCACGGTACAGCGTCTCAAGGGGTTCCTGGCGCAGGTCGAACAGCAAATCGATCG
>JBBQCA010000079.1:0-13050 GCA_038318315.1 Burkholderiales bacterium
TTATCGGCGCGGAGCTTGCGATCAAGACGATGCTTCGCGGTTATCCCGTGGGCGAAGTCGGCATCCAGACGTTTCCGCGTTCGTTCGGGAGCGGGTCGTCCACTACCATGAGAAATATATGGTTGACGATGCGTGACATGATGCGCGTTCGCCGCGAGATTTTCTCCGAGCGTTATCAATTACCTGAAGGGCGGATCAGGTGAGGATATTCAATGGATGATTTGGCCAGGCTTTATCGCGCGCGCTTTTCGGACGCCGACAGAGAAAAGAAGGACAAGATATGGCGAGTGTTATGCGAACATTTTTTTCAAAAGATATGTCGCTTCCGGCGATACGATCCTCGATATTGCCTGCGGGTACGGTGAGTTCAGTCGTCATATTCATGCGGCGCGAAAGATCGCTGTCGATCTCAATCCCGATGCGCGTCAATTCCTGCCGAGCGACGTCGAATTCCATCTGGTCAGTGCAACCGATCTTTCGACCATTCCTTCGGCCAGCGTCGATGTCTGTTTCAGCAGCAATTTTTTCGAACACTTGCCGTCCAAGGAGATCCTCGACGCCGTTCTCGCCGAATCGCTGCGTGTGCTCAAGCCGGGGGGCTTGTACGTGGCCATGCAACCGAACCTGCGTTACGCGCCGGGCGAGTATTGGGACTATTACGACCATGTGCTGCCGCTCACGGACAAATCGTGCTGCGAGGCGTTCATGAAGGCCGGGTACGAAGTCAAGGAGTCGATCGGCCGCTTCATTCCGTTCTCGACAGCGAGTCGCCTGCCGCAAGCGCCCTGGCTGGTTCGCGCCTACCTGATGCTCCGCCCGGCGTGGCGGTTGCTCGGACGCCAATTCGTGATCGTCGCTCGCAAGCCGTTGGCGGCTACGGTGTGATCGGTTGCGTGACGGTGTCCGCTTCGCGCGCTATTCTTCAAGAAGGCGGCTCGCCGGTGCGTGGTCGATAGGAGTCAAGCATGGAGCATGCGCAGTCCAACACAGCAGTGCCCGACGAATCTCCCCGCGGCTACCTCTACTACCGCCACACGTGGCCGGTGCGCATCATGCACTGGATCAACGTGATCGCGCTGACGATCCTGCTCATGAGCGGGCTCAACATCTTCAACGCGCACCCCGCGCTTTATTGGGGCAAGTCGTCATATAACGGCAAGCCGGCGATCGTGGAAATGCGAAGCGAAGACGATGCCGACGGGGACACGGCGGCCGGCGTCACGCGAATTTTCGGGCACGCATTCGATACCACCGGATTTCTCGGCGCTTCCGAGAACAGCGAAGGCGACCTGGTCGCGCGTGGCTTCCCATCCTGGCTCACGATTCCCAGCGTTCAATGGTTGTCGATGGCGCGTCGTTGGCACTTCTTCTTCGCGTGGGTCCTGGTCATCAACGGCCTCTGCTATATCGGCTATTCGATCGCAAGCCGCCACCTGTCGCGCGACCTCACGCCTCGCAAGCCTGAATTGCGCACGATCGGACAGTCGATCGTCGACCATCTCAAGTTCAAGCACCCCACCGGCGAGGCGGCCAAGCATTACAACGTGCTGCAGAAGATCACCTATCTGCTGGTGATCTTCGTGCTGCTGCCGCTGACGATCCTGATGGGGCTGGGCATGTCGCCCGGCCTCGATACCGCGATCACCGGTTGGGTCGATCTCTTCGGCGGCCGGCAATCGGCGCGGACCATACACTTCGTCGCTGCATGGCTGATCGTCGCCTTCGTGCTGGTGCACGTGTTCGAAGTCATCATCAGCGGCCTCTGGAACAATTTGCGATCGATGCTCACCGGGCGTTACAGAGTCGCTGATCGAGTCGGCACGCCGGATGCGAGCGCGAAGGAAAATCCATGAGCCGACCCGATCGGTTGACGCAAGGGCAGTCGCCAGAGCAGAAGGCGAGCCTGACGCGGCGGCAGTGGCTCACGCGTGCCGTCGGAGGCGCCGGCGCGGCGCTGCTGGCAGGCTGCGATCGCGTGACGCAATCGTCGTGGGGTCCGAAGATCCTCGGCGCCGGCGAATCCGTCAGCCACGCGGTGCAGCGCCTCGTGCTTCCGCGCAAATCGATGGCCGAAGAATTCGGCGAGGCCGATCTGTCGCCGCAATTTCGCAGCAACGGAACGGCGATGCCGCGCAGTCCGCAATATGAAGCGCTTGCGAACAGCGGCTTCGGGGAATACCGATTGCAGGTGACCGGACTGGTCGAGCAGGCTGCCAGCCTCTCGCTCGCGCAGGTGCGCGCGCTGCCCAGCCGCACCCAGATCACACGCCACGATTGCGTGGAAGGCTGGAGCGCCATCGGCAAGTGGAAAGGCGCACGTCTGGGTGCGCTGCTCGAGACGGTGCGACCCAAGTCCGAAGCGCGCTACGTGGTCTTCCATTGCGCCGATCCGATGGAGATGGACGGCAGCAGCTTCTACTACGAGAGCATCGATCTCGAGGACGCCTTTCATCCGCAGACCATCCTCGCCTACGAGCTCAACGACAAGACGCTGCCGATCGCCAATGGCGCGCCGCTGCGCGTAAGGGTCGAGCGCCAGCTGGGCTACAAGATGGCCAAGTACGTCATGCGTATCGAACTGGTCGATAGCTTCGAGAAGATCGCCGGCGGCAAGGGCGGCTACTGGGAGGATCAGGGATACGAGTGGTACGCGGGCATCTGAGCATGCGCGCGTCTTGACAGCGCTAGTCGAACGTCGGATCTGCCACGCATCGCACGCGCATTCGCAAACAGGAGACTCGAATGGATCAGGTTGCAACCGGCAAGCGGCCGTTCTACAAATCGCTCTACCTGCAAGTGATCGTCGCGATCGCGATCGGCATTCTGCTCGGCTATTTCTATCCGCAGACGGGCGAGGCGATGAAGCCGCTGGGCGACGGCTTCATCAAGCTGATCAAGATGATCATCGCGCCGATCATCTTCTGTTCCGTGGTCGTCGGCATCGCGGGAATGGAAGACATGAAGAAAGTCGGCAAGACCGGCGGCTATGCGCTCCTGTATTTCGAGGTCGTCAGCTCGATCGCCTTGCTGATCGGTCTGTTGATCATCAACTTCGTGCAGCCCGGCGTGGGGATGAACATCGATCCCGCGAGCCTCGACACCAAGAGCCTCGCGGCCTACACCAAGCCGGGCGCGATGCAGACGACCACCGAGTTCGTGCTCAACATCATCCCGAACACCCTGGTGGACGCGTTCGCGAAGGGTGAGATCCTGCAGGTCCTGCTGATCGCGGTGATGTTCGGTTTCGCGCTGCACCGCTTCGGCGGGCGCGGCACCCTGGTGTTCGACGTGATCGAGAAGACCTCGCACGTGCTGTTCACGATCGTCGGCTACATCATGAAGGTGGCACCGATCGGCGCATTCGGCGCGATGGCATTCACCATCGGCAAGTACGGAATCGGATCGCTGCTGTCGCTCGGCAAGTTGATGGGTACCTTCTATCTCACCTGCCTCCTGTTCGTCATCGTCGTGCTCGGCCTGATCGCGCGCTATCACGGCTTCTCGATCTTCAAGTTCATCCGCTACATCAAGGAAGAATTGCTGATCGTGCTCGGTACGTCGTCGTCGGAGTCGGTGTTGCCGCGCATGATGGTCAAGCTCGAGAACCTGGGCGTGCAGAAGTCCACCGTGGGTCTCGTGATCCCGACCGGCTACTCGTTCAACCTCGACGGCACCTCGATCTACCTGACGATGGCCGCGGTGTTCGTCGCGCAGGCGACCAACACGCCGATGACGTTCACGCAGGAGCTCACGCTGCTGGGCGTACTGGTACTGACGTCGAAAGGCGCGGCCGGCGTGACCGGCAGCGGCTTCATCGTGCTGGCGGCGACGCTGTCGGCGGTGGGCCATGTGCCGGTCGCGGGACTCGCACTGATCCTCGGCATCGATCGCTTCATGTCGGACGCGCGCGCACTGACCAACCTGGTGGGCAACGGCGTCGCAACCGTGGTGGTGGGCAAGTGGTGCGGTGAACTCGACAGCGCGCGCATGACGCGCGTACTCAATCGCGAAACCGAATCCGAGGCCGACGAGCCCGAACAAGTCCTCGACGCGATGGATGCGAGACCCATCGCGAAGCCCGCCGCGTGACGCGTCGCGCGCTCGCAACGGTCGTCGCGGCCTCGCTTCGACGTTGAGCGATCCGGCCATGTCTGCGCTTGTCGCGCCTCACCGCAGTGCCACGCTCGAACAAAGCGAAGCCGGCCTGCATCGCATCGTCATCATCGGCGGCGGCGCGGGCGGTCTCGAACTCGCGACGCGTCTGGGCGACACGCTCGGCAGGAAAAGACGTGCGCACATCACGCTGATAGAGAAAACCCGCGCTCATTTCTGGAAGCCGCACCTGCACGAGATCGCCGCCGGGAGCATGGACGTCGGCGCCTATCAGACCGACTACCTGGCCCAGTCGCACTGGCATCACTTCCGCTATCGCATCGGCGAGGCGACGCACATCGATCGCACCGCTCGCCTGGTGCACGTCGCGCCCTTCGTCGACGAGGGCGAGGAAGTGGTCGCGGGCGCGCGGGCGATTCCCTACGACACGCTGGTAGTCGCGATCGGGAGCCGGACCAACGACTTCGGCACGCCCGGCGCGGCCGAATACGCGATCTCGCTCGAGAACGCCAAGGAGGCCGAGCGCTTTCATCGGCGCCTGATCAACGCCTGCATCCGCGCCCACACGCAGGCCGGACCGCTGCAGTCGGGCCAACTGCACGTGGCGATCATCGGGGCCGGCGCGACCGGCGTCGAGCTCGCCGCCGAACTTCGCAACACCACGCGCGTCCTCGTCTCCTTCGGACTCGATCGCATCGACGCGCAGAACGACATTCGCCTGATCGTCATCGAAGCCGCCGATCGCATCCTACCTGCCTTGCCCGAACGCCTGTCGAAGTCCGCCGGCCGCCTCCTCGCCGGCCTGAACGTTCAGGTCCGCACGTCCGCGCGCGTTTCCGAGGTGCTGCCGCAGGGTGTGCGGCTCGAGAACGGCGATGTGATTCCCGCCGAACTCGTGGTCTGGGCGGCCGGGGTCAAAGCGCCCGAGGTGCTCGAGCATTTCGACGGACTCGAGACCAATCGCATCCACCAACTCGTCGTACGCACCACGCTCCAGACCACGCGCGACGCCGACATCTTCGCGATAGGCGACTGCGCGGCTTGTCCTTGGACCGGCCACGCGGGTCACAACGTGCCGCCGCGCGCACAGGCAGCGCACCAGCAGGCGTCGCACATGGTGCGGCAGATTCGCCGCAAGCTGGATGCACGGCCGCTGACGGAATGGCGCTATCGCGATTTCGGATCGCTCGTCTCGCTCGGTGAATATTCCACGGTGGGTAGCCTGATGGCCAGCCTGTCGCGCGGCACCTTCTGGATCGACGGCTGGTTCGCGCGAATGATGTATCTCTCGCTGTACAAGATGCACGAGCTCGCCCTGCACGGCTTCTGGAAGGTCGCGCTCGACACGCTCGCGCGCATGATCACGCGAAGGACCGAGCCGCACGTCAAGCTGCACTGATCCGCCTGGTCGTTGTACCGCCGAGGCGTCGGTCCGCGGGCGGGACGAGCGCGGAACCTTGTCCGCGCTCAACGTGCGATCCGCTGCAACGCTCAAACTGGATGCACCGTATGCCGCGCACGGCGTGGCCGGATCTGATGCGCACACAGAGACCATGGACTTCGCCCATTCACCCCGCGTCGCACAGCTTCAAACGCAGCTGCGACAGTTCCTCGAAGACCTCGTGCTACGTGCGAACTCACAGTGGCAACGCTACGAAGCGGCCGGCATTTATCCGCTCGACGTGATCGAGCCGCTGAAGCAGCAGGCGCGATCGCTCGGCCTGTGGAATCTGTTCCTTCCCGAGTTGCGCGCGCACGAGCCCGGCACGCGGCTGACCAACCTCGAGTACGCGCCATTGGCCGAGATCATGGGCCGCGTGGCCTGGTCGTCCGAAGTCTTCAACTGCAGCGCACCCGATACCGGCAACATCGAATTGCTGCACCGATTCGCCACAGAGGAACAGAGCCAACGTTGGCTGAAGCCGCTGCTGGCGGGCGACATCCGTTCGTGCTTTGGGATGAGCGAGCCCGACGTGGCTTCGTCCGACCCGACCAACATCGCGACGCGCATCGAGCGCGAGGGCGAAAATTACGTCGTCAATGGCCGCAAGTGGTTCATCACGGGCGCGGCGCATCCGAACTGCCGGCTCGCATTGGTCATGGGATGCAGCAATGAGCAGCCGGACGCACGCCCCCACGACCGGCACACGATCCTGCTGGTTCCGATGGAAACGCCCGGCCTGAGTATCGTGCGCAATGTGCCGGTGATGCAGCATCAAGCTATCGAGGGTCACTGCGAACTGCTGTTCCGTGATGTGCGCGTCCCGGTCGCGAACCGCCTCGGCGAAGAAGGCGCAGGTTTCGCTCTCGCTCAGGCACGGCTCGGTCCTGGGCGCGTGCACCACTGCATGCGGGCGATCGGCCAATGCGAGCTCGCGCTTGAATTGATGACTGCTCGCGCGCTCGAACGGCGCACCTTCGGCCGCGCGCTGGGAGACTTCGCGAACGTGCAGGACTGGATCGCGCGCAGCCGCATCGAGATCGACCAGGCGCGATTGCTCGTGCTCCACGCGGCGTGGCGCATGGATACCGAGGGCAACGTCGCGGCACGCGTCGACGTCGCAGCGATCAAGGTTGTCGCGGCCCGTCTCCAGACGCGCGTGCTCGACCGTGCGATGCAGGTATTCGGTGCGATGGGCCTGACGCCCGACACGCCACTCGCGCAGTCGTGGAGCTGGGGCCGTGCGATGCGGCTGTTCGACGGACCGGACGAAGTCCACCTGCGTACGATCGCGCGCGCCGAACTCGCGCGCGCCAAGGCGCGCACGGGATCGACCGCTCCCTATCTGCAACGCTGGATGCCCC
This sequence comes from Burkholderiales bacterium, assembly GCA_038318315.1. Lineage (GTDB taxonomy): Bacteria > Pseudomonadota > Gammaproteobacteria > Burkholderiales > Burkholderiaceae_D > CAHJXF01. The sequence goes on from JBBQCA010000079.1 coordinate 6,919, forward strand.
CCCGCGGGGAAGACCGGCTTTCCCAGTCCTGATCGCAAGGCGCCTGACGCTCTTGCGAGCTGCGCACGTGCAGTGCGCGGGCCACTGGGAATAAGCCATCGGGGCCAATAACAAACGGCTTCCTACTCGTCTCGCGTCGGTCGCATCGCTCGATTCGAATAGGACCTTCGACAGGCCACTGGCCTGCGTAAAGAAAGCGTATCCCGGCTTAGCGAAACCTGTAAATGTAGCGGACGCTGACGAATGTCACCTTCTGATTCGGATCCAGGGTGACCGTCGTGTTGTCGGAATAGGCAAACGGGACACCGTTGTAGCCCCAGGTAAATTCGTTCAATCTCGTGCGCGCGTGCACGAGATCAACACGGATATCCGCGTTCTTCTGCAGGGCGTACTTGCCGAAGAGTTTCAACTTCAAGTCGCGATAGGTGACGTCCGGCAAACCTCCCGACTGAGCCAGGAAGGCGATGTTGGCAGCGCTGGCTAGCTGATCCGCCGATTGCGCATAGATATTTCTATCGTTGATGTACTGAAGATCGGCGCCAATTTCAATTCGGCTTGTCGGCTTGCCGACAACGCCGATACCAGCGATGTTGTTGCGATCCTGCAGATCGGCAATGTATCCCGTCGAGTGGGCGACATGAATGGTCTGCACGCTATTGGTGAAATAGGCGCTCACCTTCCATGCGTCGGACACGGCGTACGACATGTCGACGCCATAGAGCCTCATCCCAGTATCCTGCAATCCCTTGGTGGTCGGCGCGCTGTACCTGTCCTTCCCACTTTCTGCCATGAACTGCAGTGACAGGCGGTCGATCGGAGACCAGTCCGCCGACAACTTCACCTTGTCGCGCTTGCGATCCATGAAAATCATGGGAAAGATCGCGGTGCGATTAAAGATGGCCGCGTCCGACACGGCCGTCGTGCCGGTTGCGGGGAGGGCGTTTGGCCTCAGCCAAGACGATCCATCCCGGTCGCTGTGGACATAGCTGATCGACCCACTCAAATTTTCCGACATGGCACGCCGCAACTCGGCGCGATAACTCTTCTCTTTCGTTTTCGCACGTAACCCCGAAAGGCCCGCGATACTGTCGCCCCGACAACTACCGTCCCCCAGATCAATACATTCGGGGCTTGAGAATTGGCCGCGGTCGAGCGCTTCGTAATCGACACCCAGCGTTCCCCGAAAATCCGCTGCCAACTGATAAGTGCCTTCCAGTTTGGCGGCAGTTTTCTTCAACGAGTAAGTGCCATTGGTAAATCGGTCCGCCCCCTCGATGTTATAGAGGGCGAGCGGCGACTTGTCGCTTCTGTCCTCATAGCGCAGATTGGCGTTGACCGAGAGTTTTGACATCGGGCGCGCTGTCAGCCCAAGTTGGGCCAAGGTGGTATTGACGACCCCTCCATAGTTGCGCACGCCGGCAGGCGCGCCTGTCAATCCGTTGCTGGCGAAGTCGTCGTTTTGCGTGGCGTGGGTGTAGGCGACCTTGAAGGTCGCGCGTGTCGCCGGCGTGAAGGCGTAGTTGCCCGAGACGTAAACCTGGTGCGCCTGATTGTCGGGAGGCAGCGCCATCGGCAATTGCAGGATGCCCCGAAGACCTGGAGTCAGCGGCACGCTTCCATTCTGGCCCAGGGGGTTGCCGAGCGGATTGTTCAGGTTGCCGACTACCGTTGAATTCAGCGCACCGTTGTCGTTCTTGTAAATCGATCCGTAATAGCCGACGGTCAAGGCCAGTTTCTCGCCGAGGTAAGTCAGTTTGCCTTCGAACTGACGCGTCGTTGAATTGACGGGCTCGGGCAATAGCAGCAGTGCAAATTGATTGGCACCGGCAGCCAACGCCGTACACACAGGTGTCGGTGCTGCACCGGATGGGCAGTTAAAGCCTTTTCCGAATATGCGCGCCCCGTCCTTGTCTTCATTTTTGAATGTGGCCTCGAACATGAGGTTGGGCGTAATCCATTTTTCTCCACCGAGGCCCACGCTCTTGCGTTCGGTTTTCAAATCCAGGTTCGAGCCGGCCCCGATGGTCGACAAGAGTGTGACGGTGGGCGTCGTCGTTCCGGCACCTTGAAGGCTCGTGTTGATGGTGCGTGGGTAATAGCGGACCAAGCCGCTATATTCGCCGTAATATTTCCAATCTCCTTGTCGCTGTTGAAGGAAACGCACCTCGCGGGTATCGAGACCCAAGTCACGGCCCTGGAGGACGGTCCACGTGCCCGTCGCGTCGTCTCGGCTCAAGTAATCCAGGTCCAGCAGGAGATAGGCGTCATTCTTGCGCAAGCCGTTGTATTGACCGAACAGCGAGCGGCTCCTGCTATCGCCGCTCAAGGCGCCCGCCCCGACGCCGACCGCTGCAGTGTCCGGCTTGGTCAGCTCCGCGATATTCGGCTCGTCTGCTGCGTGCGCGAGACTGAAACCCGAGACCAGGGCGAGGCCAACGATTTGCTTGCTGAAGCCGGATTGCCGATCAAGTGTGCGCATTGCAGTCTCCGTAGTTCACCGGAAGTTGAACTGCGGGGTCGGATTGGCGGTGCTGGGGTTGTTGGTCCCGTGAACCTGCGTATGGCAGTTCACGCAACCCCGAGCCATGGTGTAGTTGATTCCCGACTTCCCGCTCGTGACCCCGCTGCGAAGCGCAGGGGACTGACCCTGACCGACCAACTGCGCGATTTGTCCGCCGTGCGGCGTGTGGCACTGGTGGCACAAGAAAGGCGGACGCGCCTTCAGCAGATTTTCTGCAGTGGTGCCATGCGGGTTATGGCAATTCGAACAATCTTCGGAGACAGGCTCGTGGGCGTGAACGAACGGCCCGCGCTTCTCCATGTGGCACGTGTAGCAGGTTTCGTTCACGCTATCGCGCTTCATGAGTTTCGGTCCGACCGAACCATGCGGATTGTGGCAATCGGAGCATCCCATCTTCCCTTCCGGGATCGGGTGATGCGAGGGCTTGCCGATCTGGGTGCGCTGTTCCTTATGGCAGCTGAAGCACACGTCCGGCTCGGTGCGCTTGTCGCGCACGTCGTCGTGCGCGGTGTGTATCTGGTGGCATGAGGTGCAAGCCACGTCGCGGCTCTGGTGTGTACTGCCCATCCAGTGCGAGCGCTTCGAATCTTTCTCGTGGCAGGTCAGGCAGGCGGAGTTGCGCTCTTCGACCGGCGTGGTCGACTTCTTGGCGAAATAGCGGTCAGGGTGCGGACGATCCTGCGCGCCTCCGGCATTGGCCACGTGCTTGTCGCTATCGCCGTGGCAACTGGTGCAAGTGGGCGCGCGACCGTCGGCGGTGGCGCCGTGCCTGGTCTTGCCGATGGCGAGCAGGGCGGGGTTATCGCTTTCGTCGTGGCAGCGGGTACATTTGGCATCGCCCTTCAGGACGAGGTCTTTGGCCGCTTCTTTCGCCGCGGCCGGAGTTTCGCTATCGGCGGCCAGCGCGGAAACCCCTCCTGCCATAGCACCGATGAATGCGCAAAACATCACCAGCTGTCGTAAGAGATTCATTTTTTCTCCTGCTCCCGGATCTGTTATCGCGCCGACCACAAGCCTGCATGCCGACTTATTCGTCCTCGTCCTTGTATTCCTTCGGCAGGCGGTGCGCGATTCCCTTATGGCAGTCGATGCAGGTCTTGCCCGCCGCCTGCGCGCCCACGTGCTTCTTGTAGACACTCTGCTTCTGCGCCTCGCCGCTCATCGCGTCGAAGCTGTGGCAGTTCCGACATTCCTGGGAACCCGACGCCTTCATCCGGCCCCACTCGTGCGTGCCGAGCTCCATGCGCTTGGCCTCGAACTTTTGCGGCGTGTCGATCGAGCCAGTCAGCGTTCCCCAGACCTCGAAGCTCGCCTTGGCCTTGCGCAACATCTTCGGACCCCACTCGTGAGGGACGTGGCAATCCGAACAGATCGCGCGCACGCCCGTGCGGTTGCTGAAGTGGATTGTCTCCTTGTATTCCTTGTAGACGTTGTCCCGCATCTCGTGACAGGAGATGCAGAACTCGAGCGCGTTGGTCGCCTCGATGCCCGTGTGTAATCCGCGCCAGAAGATGATGCCGCCCGCAAAGCCGGCGACCAGCAGCCCGAGCATCGAATACCTGGCGCTGAGGCCTGCTCAGCGCGCGCCACGTGCGGCGGATGAACCCGGGCGATTCGCTGCTCATGACGATTCTGTTGGCTGTCGTTCTGCGCTACTGCGCCAGGACCCAGTCGACGAGGTTCTTTACTTCAGCCGGGTCCTTGGCCTTGATGACCTTGTGCTCTTCCTCGTGACCATCCGGAAACTTGGCCTTCTCGCCGGTCGTCAGGTGCGTAACGAGGCGAGTCTGCGCATCCGCCTTTCCCTTGTACTTGGCGGCGATGTCCTTGTAGGGAGGACCGTCCTTCGTCTTTTCGACGCTATGGCACTTGAAGCAGTTGTTCTGTCGTGCGAGTGCCTGCGCGGCATCGGAGTCGACGGCATGCGCTGTCTGCGATATGCAGAGCAAACCCAGTGCGAGCGTGAAGATCCTGAGGTGCCTCATCACTCCCTACCTTTTGTTCTTATCCGGCACGGCGCCGTTGCTGGTGCCCGCCGCAACAATTCCCGCCCCGTGCCCCTACCCACTGGCCGTTTCGTGATGCTAGGCGCATTCAGACGATCTTTCTTGATCTGGCGCAAGAAAAAGGTGGTTCGCAAATTGATTTGTTGCTTCCCGGCGCATATGCGGGGTCGTTTGCTTCAGAACTTCAGACCCTTCAGAAGCGTCGAGCCGGTGCCGATCGGGTCCTTCCGCATGCGAGTCTCTTCCCTGCCGACATAGGTGAAGATGCCGTCTGAGGTCTTGCCCGTGACGTATTCGGTCAGCCTGGATTCATTCATGCCGAGCGCCGAGAGCTGCGACGCCTGCTTCATGACGCCGGATTTTTCCAGCGCGGCCTTCACCAGCGGCAGCAGCTTCGCCTTGATTTCGGCGGCGGTGCTCTTCTTCAGGTAGTCGGTCGCACCGGTGTTGCCGCCGCGCGCGATGTTCACGGCGTCGCTGAACGACGCCTTGTTGATCGCGGACCGGAAGATCGGCTTGGCCTGGCCGGCCGCCTGTTCTGCGGCGCGGTTGAGCGCGCCATTGATGTCACCGGTCAGGCCGGCCTTGCTGGCCATGTCCATCAGGTCGCCCACGCCCTTGCCGGTTCCGGGCAGTGCGATGCGGATCGCATCGTCCGCTGAGAACGCGCCTGGCTTCGATAGTTTGTCGAGTGCGCTGTCGGATGCGTCGCCGAGCATCTCCCTGAGCCCCGCCCCCGAGAGCTGCGCGATCGCTGGCGGCGAATGCACGGCGAAAACGAAGGCAATCGCCGAAAGTATCGTGCGCAGTACCATGCGATCTCCTCAAAGGATTGCAACCCGCAAAGGACTATACCGCGCGCCTCCGCGCGGACATGATCGTACGCCGGCGCGTCCGGCCGAGATCATCCATCCGCGGAACGAGCGAGCCAGCCCGACGTCTTATCGAGGTGCTCGATCGGGCCGTCTTCCGGCCGCTCACGCATTGCCTTGATCAGACCGTCTCACAACCCGCCCATCGTAGAAAAGTAGCGTCCATGGATCCGATCATCCTCGCCCGCATGCAGTTCGCGGCCAACATGACGTTCCACATTCTGTTTCCGACGATCAGCATCGGACTCGCGTGGAGTCTCCTGTTCTTTCGCTGGCGCTGGTTGGTGACGCGCAGTGGCAATGGCAAGGGCGGCGACCGCACGCACGCGCAGGGGTGGCTCGACGCGTATCGCTTCTTCACCAAGGTGTTTGCGATCACCTTCGCGCTCGGCGTGGTGTCGGGCATCACGATGAGCTTTCAGTTCGGCACCAACTGGCCGGGCTTCCTGGAGAAGGCCGGCAACATCGCGGGACCGCTGCTCGGCTACGAGGTGCTGACCGCGTTCTTTCTCGAAGCGGGCTTTCTCGGCATCATGCTGTTCGGCCACGGGCGGGTGAGCGAGACGGTCCATTTCCTCTCGACCTTTCTGGTCGCGGCAGGCACCACGCTTTCGGCGTTCTGGATCCTCGCGCTCGACTCGTGGATGCAGACGCCGGCCGGTTACGAAATCATCGCCGGGGAATTTCATGCGACGAGCTGGATCGCGGTGATCTTCAATCCCTCGTTTCCGTA
>JBBQCA010000080.1:0-12972 GCA_038318315.1 Burkholderiales bacterium
CATGGCGATGATCGCCAACCTGCAATACGGATGGACGCTCTTCGTCAATCCGATCGACCAGAAATATCATTGGGGCCGCGCGGCGATCCAGGTCGCCTTCACGATCTTCGTCGTCACCGAGACCTGGCTGGTTCCGATCGAAGGCTATCTTGTCGATCGCTTCGGGCCGCGGCCCGTTGTGCTCGGCGGCGGCTTGCTGGTCGGCATCGCGTGGGTCATGAACGCTTATGTCAGCTCGCTCTTCATGCTCTACGTCGCCGCGGCGATCGGCGGCATCGGAGCCGGCGCCATCTACGGCACCTGCGTGGGCAACGCGCTCAAGTGGTTTCCCGATCGTCGCGGCCTGGCTGCGGGACTGACGGCTGCGGGATTCGGCATGGGGTCCGCGCTCACGATCGTGCCGATCCAGGCCATCATCAAGGCCAACGGCTACGAGAGCGCCTTCCTGTACTTCGGCATCGGCCAGGGCCTGGTCGTGATGCTGGTGTCGTTCGCGCTCTATGCGCCCCGAACGGGCGAGATGTCGATGGCGGCGAAGGTCGCGCAAGTCGTGCAATCGCGGCGCGAATTCACGTGGCAGGAGATGATCGCCACGCCGGTGTTCTGGGTCATGTACCTGATGTTCGTGATGATGGCCGCCGGCGGCTTGATGGCGACCGCGCAACTGGCGTTGATCGCGAAGGACTTCAAGGTCGCCGACGTCGACGTGTCGCTGCTCGGCCTGACCTTGCCGGCGTTGACGTTCGCGCTGTCGATCGATCGCGTGCTCAACGGCGTGACGCGCCCGTTCTTCGGCTGGGTATCCGATCACATCGGTCGCGAGAACACCATGTTCATCGCTTTCGCGATCGAGGGCCTGGGCATCATCCTTCTGAGCCTGTACGGCAGCAGCCCGATCCTGTTCGTGGTGCTGACCGGGCTGGTGTTCTTCGCGTGGGGCGAGATCTACAGCCTGTTCCCGTCCACTTGCGGAGACACCTACGGTTCCAAATTCGCCGCCACCAACGCGGGGCTGCTCTACACGGCCAAGGGAACGGCCGCGCTGCTGGTCCCGCTGTCGAGTCTCGTGACCATCGCGACCGGCAGTTGGCATGCGGTGTTCTACATCGCCGCGGCACTGAACCTGGTAGCCGCCGTGCTGGCGCTCTGGGTCCTCAAGCCGATGCGCCGCAAGTTGATCGCAAAGCTCGGTCTTCAACCCTAGCCCATCGCGTTCTTCATCACCAACACGGCGAGCGGCTCATGGCGCGATGGCTGCGGTTCGAACGCGAGGGTGCCGTCGGTTTCGGTCGGATCGACGGCGCGATCGCGGCGCTACCCGACGACCCGGTCATCGCGATCTGCGACGGCGAAATGTTCGGCGCGTGGCATCTCACGGGCGAGCGCATCGCGTTGCATTCGGTGCGCCTGCTGCCTCCCTGCCAACCCAGGAAACTGATCGGCCTCTGGAACAACTTTCACGCGCTCGCGACCAAGCTCGGGCAATCGGTTCCGACCGAGCCGCTGTACTTCATCAAGGCGGCCAGCAGCTACGCCGGCCACGGCGACGACATCCGTCCGCCACCTTCCTACGATGGCAAGGTTTTCTATGAAGGCGAACTGGGCATCGTGATCGGTCGACGGACTGACGGCAATGAGGGCGGCGGCGACGATCAGGCCATCTTCGGCTACACCTGCGTGAACGACGTCACGGCCTTCGACCTGATCGCGCGCGATCCGAGCTTCGCGCAGTGGACGCGTGCCAAGAGCTTCGATACCGTCGGCGTGTTCGGGCCGTGGATAGCGACCGACGCGGACATCGCGAACGCATCCGTGATCACGCGCGTGGGCGGTCGCGAGCGCCAGAACTATCCGGTTGCCGACATGATCTTCAGCCCGAGCGAAATCGTTCGTCTGATCGCGCGCGACATGACGCTCGAGCCGGGCGACGTGATCGCCTGCGGCACGTCGATCGGCGCGCTGCCGATGCGCGAGGGAAACGAAATCGAAATCGAAGTCACTGGAGTCGGCGTGCTCAAGAACGTGTATCGAAGCGCGAGGTCCGCATGAAGATCTGCGTGGTCGGCGCCGGCGCCATCGGCGGTTTCCTGGCGATGAAGTTCGCGGCGGCGAACCACGACGTGAGTGTCGTGATCCGTGGCCCCAACCTGAAGGCCGTGCAGGCCGACGGCATGACGCTCGTCACCGAGAAGGGCGAGCGCGTCACGCAGCGTGTGACGGCCACCGATCGCATCGCCGACTTGCCCGTGCAGGACGTCGTGATCCTCGGCATGAAGGCGCATCAGGTCGCGCCCGTCGCGACCGAGCTACCGGCCTTGCTCGGCTCCGAGACGATCGTGGTGTCGATGCAGAACGGCATCCCGTGGTGGTATTTCCACAAGCACGGCGGCGCATACGACGGCAGGATCATCGAGGCCGTCGATCCCGGCGGCATCATCTCGAAGAACATCCCGGCCGACGCGGTGATCGGATCGATCGCCTTTCCGGCCTGCGAGATGGAAGCACCCGGGGTGGTGCGGCATGTCGAAGGCAACCGCTTTCCGCTGGGCGAGATCGACGGCAGCGACACGCCGCGCGTGCGCGCGCTGGCAGACGCGTTTCGCACCGCGGGCTTCAAGACGCCGATCCTCTCGGACATTCGTTCGGAGATCTGGCTGAAGCTTTGGGGCAACGTCTCGTTCAATCCGATCAGCGCGTTGACCCATGCGACCCTGCAGGCGATCTGCGAATACGGTCCGACGCGAGAGCTCGCGAAGACCATGATGCTCGAGGCGCAGGCCGTGGGCACCAAGCTCGGCGTGGCGTTCAAGGTCGACGTCGAACGTCGCATCAACGGTGCGCAGGCGATCGGCCAGCACAAGACGTCGATGCTGCAGGACGTCGAGGTCGGGCGGCAGCTCGAACTCGACGCACTGGTGCGCAGCGTGATCGAGCTCGGCCAACTGACCGAGACGCCCACGCCGACCGTCGTGCAGGTCTATGCGCTCGCGTCGCTGCTCGCGAAAACATTGGTCGAACAAAAAGCTCGCCTGCGGGTCGAGCCGGTTTGATCGCCGCCTGCAATCATCGGCAACCGCGTTCATCGGCAACCGCGCGAGAGCGCCGATCGCACCGATCACGTCATTACCCACGAGGTTTTCATGAATTCCCTGTCCCGCCCCACGACCCTTGCCGACCTGCTCAAGCAGGGCGCCGCGGAGGCGATCGCGATCTCCGCCCCCGGCCGCGCGCCGCTCAGCTATGCCGCATTGCGCACGCAGGTCGAGACCACTATCGCGACGCTGAATCGATTGGGCATCGGGCGCGGCGACCGGGTGGCGATCGTGCTGCCCAACGGCCCCGACATGGCCAGCGCGTTCGTCGCGGTCGCGGCCGGATCGTCGGCGTGTCCGCTGAACCCCGGCTATCGCGCCGACGAGTTCGAGTTCTATCTGAACGACCTGAACGCGAAGGCGTTGATCGTCGAGACGAACACCGACTCCGCGGCCGTCGAGGTCGCAAGAAAGCTCGGTGTACGCGTGCTGCCGCTCGCGCCCGGCGAAATCGCCGGCACGTTCACGCTGTCTGGCGAAGCGGGCGGCACGGCGGAGCGGCAAGGCATGGCCGAGAGCGGCGAGATCGCGCTGATCCTGCATACGTCCGGCACCACGTCGCGTCCGAAGATCGTGCCGCTGACGCACGCCAACGTCTGCGCGTCGGCCTGCAACGTGCGCGGCACGCTGATGCTGAGCCCTGCCGATTGCGGCCTGAACATCATGCCGCTGTTCCACATCCACGGATTGATCGCCGGGCTGCTCGCGCCGCTCGCGGCGGGCAGTCGCATCTTCGCTACGCCGGGTTTCAACGCGCTCAAGTTCTTCGGATGGATGGCCGAAGCGCGCCCGACCTGGTACACCGCCGTGCCGACCATGCATCAGACCATCCTCGCCCGCGCGGCCAACAACAGGGACACGATCGCGGCGCATCCGCTGCGCTTTCTGCGATCGTCGTCGTCGTCCATGCCGCCGCAGGTGATCGGCGATCTCGAAGTCGCATTCGGCGCGCCCTTGATCGAGTCCTACGGCATGACCGAAGCCGCGCATCAGATGGCCAGCAACCCGCTGCCGCCGGCGCTGCGCAAGCCCGGCACGGTGGGCGTCGCCGCCGGTCCGGAGATCGCGATCATGAATACCGCTGGCGATCTGCTCGAGGCGGGCGAGACTGGCGAGATCGTGATCCGCGGCCCGAACGTGACCATCGGCTACGAGAGCAATCCCAAGGCCAATGCCGAAGCGTTCACCAACGGCTGGTTTCGCACCGGCGACCAGGGCGTGCTCGACGACGAAGGCTATGTCTCGATCACCGGGCGCCTGAAGGAGATCATCAATCGCGGCGGCGAGAAGATCTCGCCGCGCGAAGTCGATGAAGTGCTGATGGATCATCCCGCCGTCCAGCAGGTCGTGACCTTTGCCGTGCCGCACGACAAGCTCGGCGAAGACGTGGCCGCGGCGGTGGTGTTGCGTGAGGGCGCGACCGTCACCGAGAAGGAATTGCGCGCGTTCGTCGCCGAACGCCTGGTGGACTTCAAGGTGCCGCGCAAGATCCTGATGCTCGACGAAATTCCCAAGGGCGCCACCGGCAAGCTGCAGCGCATCGGGCTCGCGCAGAAACTGGGGCTCGCGTGACACCGCGCGAAAATCTCGCGCACGCATTCGACAACAAGACTGGAAGAATTCCATGCCGATCAAACGTCCGAAGGGCCGACCCGGCCGCCTGGTGGTTCTCGAACACACGTCCGATGTCTTGAAGGACAACGCACTGGGCGACCCGCACGTGCGCCCGCTCCACGTGTGGTTGCCGCCGCAATACGACGACAAGCGATTCGCCGACGTGCGCTTCCCGGTGCTCTACGACATGGTGGGCTTCATGGGCGCGGGTCCCGGCCACACCAACTGGAAGGCGTTCGGCGAGAACATTCCCGAGCGCGCGGCGCGCCTGGTGCACGAGAAGAAGATGGAGCCGGTCATCATCGTGCTGCCCGACTGCTTCACCGCGATGGGCGGCAATCAATACGTCAACTCATCGGCGATCGGCAACTACGCGGACTACCTGACGCGCGAGATCATCCCGTTCGTCGATGGAGAGTTCCGCACGCTCGCGTCGCGCGAGCATCGCGGCTGCTTCGGCAAGAGCTCGGGCGGCTACGGCGCGATCGTGCACGGCATGAAGTACGCCAAGTACTGGGGTGCGATCGCCGATCACTCGGGCGATTCGTACTTCGACTTCGTCTATCGCAGCGACTGGCCGAACACGCTGAACGCGCTTGCGAAGTACGCGAAGCCCAAGCGCCTGGCGGGCGCGATCGATGTGGTGGCGCGTTCGAAGGCGACCGGCGTTGGACTCGATGACGGACGCATCGCGGCCTTTCTCGATGCGTTGTGGAAGAAGAAAAAACTCGAAGGCCCCGACGGACACACGGTGATGAACCTGTGCATGGCCGCGACCTACGATCCCGACCCGTCGGCGCCAAACGGCTTTCGCGTGCCCTTCGACCTCGAGACCGGCGAGCTGATCGAGGCGCGCTGGAAGAAATGGCTCGCGCACGATCCGATCAACATGGTGGGCCGATACGCGGCCGCGCTGCGCTCGCTGCGCGGCATCTACATCGATTGCGGATGGGCCGACCAGTACCACATCCAATACGGCACGCGCATGTTGTCGAAGCGGCTCGCGGCGCTGAAGATCGGGCACGTGTACGAGGAGTTCGATGACACGCACAGCGACATCGACTACCGCATGGACGTGAGCCTGCCGTTTCTGGCGCGTGCACTGAGCGCCGGGAAACCGACTCACGACAAGCGTTGAGCCTCAATCAAGACGAGAACTAGAGGGCGCTTCAATTGCCTCGGTCGTTGTGGCTTGGGTGCGGGTTGCGCGTCGGTAGAGGGATGGCGTCCGGTCATGCAGGTTCTGCTTGGCGCGCGCGCGCGTTCCTGCGCGCAGCGCTCAACTTCGGCATCGATTTGATCTCGCTTCCCGCCTTGGCTTCGGCGACTCGCAGGTCGTAGAGCGTTTGCAGATTGAGCCAGAACTGCGCGCTGCCTCTGAAGTAGTGCGCTAGTCGCAGTGCCGTATCGCCCGTGATCGCGCGCTGCCCATTGAGTATCGCGGTGATGCGGTTGGTCGGCACGCCGAGTTGGCGACCGAGTTCGGCCGCGCTCATGTTGAGTTCTTCGAGTTGCTCGGCGAGATGCTCGCCCGGGTGAATCGCGCTGCGTCCCATACTTTGCCTCTCAGTGATAATCGACGATCTCGACATTCAGTGGGCTGGGTGAGCCTCCCGGCCATTCGAAATCAGATTCGCCAATGGTCGTCGATCCGGATGCTGTATTGACCCTTGCGATCGCCTTTCGGCGCAATCTAACCGTTGTTATGCGTTACGTCAAACGTAACGATAGGAGGTCATTTCCGGTCGATGCCACACGTGGTCGATGAAGAGCGCTCGCGAGATTGCCCACCAGCGCGAGGTGAGTCATCTCCTCGAACACCACCGACATGATCGCGTCGCGCCAGCGCGTCAGGCGTCGCGCTGTTCGGCGGTCTAGCGCGGCTCCTCGCGCTTGAGGCTGAGCGCGGCATAGAGATAGCAGCACATCAGGTGATGCTCGATCTCGGACGCTTCGTGCAGCCAGTAGAGCAGTTGTTCGCGCGTAGGCGGACGGACGCGCTCGGTCGTGTTCAAGGCTTTATCTGCTCGACCAAGCATCCCTGCGGCCATGACAGTGTAGTCACCGTCGCGTCGATTCAAAGCCCGATCAGGCCCGCGCGCAAGCCCGCGCTGACCGCCTCGGCGCGCGTCGCCGCGCCGACCTTGGCCAAGATCTGGCCGACGTGATATTTGGCGGTGTGCGCCGAGATGCCGAGCGCGCTGCCGATGTCGCGATTCGACAAGCCCTTCGCGATCAGCTCGAACACTTCCAGCTCGCGCGGCGTCAGCGGCTCGTGCTCCTGGACGTCGGCCGGCCACGGCGCTTCGCGGACCGACAGGCCCGCCAGCACCGCGCGCACGGCCGCGCGCAGACGATCGGCGGTCGCGTTCGCGGAAAGCTGCGCACTCGCCCCCGTCGCGCCGCGAATCGCGATCTCCTCGCCGCCCATCACCCAGGCATCCGCGTCGTGCGCGACGCCGCCCTCGCGAACGTCCCAGTCCTCGACGCCGGCGAGCGCGACCATCGCGCCCTGGACGAAGAGCGGTGCGCCGCCGACGATCACGACGTGGCGCACGCGCCTCGACCGCCGCTTGGATTCCAGCATGGACTCGGGCGGGGCGCGACCTCGATCACGAGACTGCGCTTCTGCCCGCCGCGCAGGACCACGACGCCGATGCGCGCGCCGACCTGGAGCGCATCGCGGATGGCCTCGAGCCGGGTCGCGGGTTGGTCCGCGAACTCGACGATGACGTCGCCGACCTGCAGCCCCGCCTGCGCGGCCGGCCCGCCCTCGGCCACCGAGCTCACCAGCAGGCCGTCGATGCCGTTGCCTTCGAACTGCGTTCGCGCCGGCTGCAATGCGAGGCCGATGAATCCATGCTGCACACGACCGTGCGCCATCAACTGGTCGAGCGTGGCGTCGATGGTGGCGACCGGGATCACGACCGCATGGCCGCGCGAGAACGCACTGCTCGCGATGCCGAGCACGGCTCCCGTCGCATGGGCCACCGGCGCTCCTTGAAAGCCCGCATACAGGCCTCCATCGAGACGGATCAGCGCGTCGATGTTGCCGCCCCGCCAGGTGCGCCATGGCCCGGCAACCGATCCGATGTGACCGAAGCTGGCCTGCACCGCGACCGACGGGTCGCGTCCGACCGCGAACACGACATCGCCCACGCGTGGGGTCGCGGTTTCGGCACGATCGATCACCGGCATTGCGGTCCGCGTTCCGCTCGATGCCGCGCCACTCTCGAAAAAGATCGCCGCGATGTCGGTGCCGCCGTCGGCGCCGCGCACTTCGCCTTGCACCTGTTCGCCGTCGGGAAGCACCAGCGACACGCGTGAAGACCGCCACGCGATCGAGGCGCTCGCGACGACGACATTCTCGCGCCAGAGGATGCCTGCGCCACGATGTCGCCGGCCGACGACGCCGAGGACCGACCGGGCGACGCGCTCGACCGCGTCGGGCAAGCTGGGCGATGAGGAACTCGTATTCATGGGAGACACCGATGCCGATGGAGGAAGCCCCATCCTGCGCCGGGCAGGCGCATGGCACCTCGGCCGACCTGGCAGTGCGCACCCGCCCGATCGGGCAGGCGCTGCGCGCTTCACGTCGGCGGGGTCCGAGGCGCCAACTAACTCAGGAACAGGCGATAGGCTGGATTGTCGGTCTCGTTCTCGTACGGATAGCCGAGTGTCTTCAGAAAATCCCTGAAGGCCTTGCGTTCCGATGACGGCACCTGCAGCCCGACCAGGATGCGGCCGTAATCGGACCCCTGATTGCGATAATGGAACAGGCTGATGTTCCAGTTCGGGCTCATCGACGAGAGGAAGCGCATCAGCGCGCCGGGTCGTTCGGGGAACACGAAGCGATAGATCTGCTCGTCGTGGGCGAGCGACGAGCGGCCGCCGATCATGTGGCGCAGATGCGTCTTCGCGAGCTCGTCGTGCGTGAGGTCGAGCGTCCTGAATCCGTGCTTCTCGAAATTCGCGGCCAGCGTCGCGCTCTCGCCGCGCGCGCTGACCGCGACGCCGACGAACACGTGCGCGACCTTCGCGTCGGCGATGCGATAGTTGAACTCGGTCACGTCGTGCGCGCCGATCAACGCGCAGAAGCGGCGAAAGCTGCCGCGCTCTTCGGGGATGGTCACCGCGAAGACCGCCTCGCGCTCCTCGCCGACCTCGGCGCGCTCGGCCACGAAGCGCAGGCGATCGAAGTTCATGTTCGCGCCGCATGCGATCGCGACCAGCGTTTCGCCCTTGAGCTTCTCGCGCGCGGCGTAGGTCTTCAGGCCCGCGATCGACAGCGCGCCCGCGGGCTCGAGGATAGAGCGCGTCTCGACGAACACATCCTTGATCGCCGCGCACAGCGCATCGGTGTCGACGGTGATGATCTCGTCGACGTATTTCTTCACGAGCCGGAAGGTCTCGACACCGACCTGCTTGACCGCGGTGCCGTCGGAGAACAGGCCCACGTTCGCGAGCGTCACGCGGCGCTTCGCGGCGATCGATTGCGCCATCGCGTCCGAGTCGGTGGTCTGCACGCCGATGATGCGGATCTCGGGGCGCACCGCCTTCACGTACGCGGCCACGCCGGAGATGAGGCCGCCGCCCCCGATCGCGACGAAGATCGCGTGGATCGGCCGGTCGCTGTGCAGAGACTGATGCTGGCGCAGGATCTCCATGCCGATCGTGCCCTGTCCGGCGATCACGTCGGGGTCGTCGAAGGGATGCACGAAGGTCAGCTTCTCCTTCTCCTGCAGCGTGAGCGCATGCGCATACGCGTCCGAGTAGCTTTCACCCGCGAGCACGACTTCGGCGCCGCGCGCCTTGACCGCCTCGATCTTCATGCGCGGGGTGGTCACCGGCATCACGATCACCGCGCGACATCCGAGGCGCTGTGCGGACAGCGCCACCCCCTGCGCGTGATTACCGGCCGATGCGGCGATCACGCCGCGCTTGAGTTCCGCAGGCGACAGGTGCGCCATCTTGTTGTATGCGCCGCGCAGCTTGAAGCTGAACACCGGCTGGTTGTCTTCGCGCTTGAGGAGCACGGTGTTGCCGATGCGTTTCGACAAGACCGGAGCAACTTCGAGCTCGGTCTCGCGCGCGACGTCGTAGACGCGGGCGTTGAGGATGCGTTTCAGGTAGTCGTTGGCCATGGATGGGTCGGTCGGTGCTTGCGATGACAGCGCGGCAGCACGCGACTCTATCCGATCGTACAGCGCGATCGCACGTCGCGATCGCTACAATCCGCCGATGCTCGATTCCTGGATGGAGGCGGTCCTCGCGTGGCTTTCGCTGCCGGAGTACGGGCTCTCGAGCGTATTCGTCGTCAGCTTCGTGTCGGCGACGCTGGTGCCGCTGGGCTCCGAGCCGGTGGTGTACGGCATGGTCAAGCTGCGGCCCGATCTGTTCTGGGAAGTCATCGCGGTGGCCACGGTCGGCAACGTGCTGGGCGGCATCGTCGATTACTGGATGGGACGCGGCGCCGAATGGATGCTCGAGCGCAAGCTGCATCTGGACGAGCACGGCTTGCCGATTCATCCGACGATCGCGAACGGCGTAGCTGCGACGGACGCGCCGAGCAAGTGGCATCAACGCGCCGTCACATGGATGGAACGCTTCGGTCCGGTTGGTTGCGTGCTGTCGTGGCTGCCCGGCATCGGCGATCCGCTGTGCGCGGTGGCCGGCTGGCTGCATCTGCCGTTCTGGCGCTGCGTCTTCTGGATGGCGATCGGCAAGTGCCTGCGCTACATCACGATGACCGCGGGGCTGGTCTGGATGTTCTGAGCGCGTAGCCCAAGTGCGACGTGCGCGTAGAGCCGCGTCCGGGCCGGGGGCCGGCACGCGTTCCCTTCTTTCCGTACTATTGGGCGAAAGCCCTTTGATGCGCGGTCCACGCAACTCTCATGAACGCCCCCCTGTTTCCCCGCATGCCCACATCGACTCCAATCGCCGAAGCGCCCCCGCGCCTGCGCGAGATTCCCTACAACTACACCTCGTTCTCCGATCGCGAGATCGTGATGCGGCTGCTGGGCGCATCGGCCTGGGACGACCTCAACGAGTTGCGCACCGAGCGGCGTACCGGCCGTTCGGCGCGCATGCTCTATGAAGTGCTCGGCGACATCTGGGTCGTGCAACGCAATCCCTATCTGCAGGACGACCTGCTCGACAATCCCAAGCGCCGCGCCGCGTTGATCGAGGCGCTGCACCACCGACTGAACGAGGTCGACAAGCGCCGCAGGACTACCGGCGCCGAGTCCGATGCGGAAGCGCAGGCCGATCGCGATGCCAAGGTCGGCAATCTGCTCGACGCGGCGCGCGAGGCCGTGAGCGCCTTCGAAGAAGACTTCCGCAACACTTGGGACCTGCGCAAGCTCGCCGCGAAGAAGCTCGCGCGCGTCACCGCGAAGGACAACATCAAGTTCGACGGCCTCTCGCGCGTTTCCCACGTCACCGATGCGACCGACTGGCGCGTCGAGTATCCGTTCGTGGTGCTCACGCCCGATACCGAAGAGGAGATGGCGGCGATCGTCGCGACCTGCATCGAGCTCGGCCTGACCATCATTCCGCGCGGCGGCGGCACGGGCTATACGGGCGGCGCGATTCCGCTGACACCGCGCGCAGCCGTGATCAATACCGAGAAGCTCGAAGCCTTGCGCGAGGTCGAGATGCGCGTGCTGCCGGGACACACGACGCCGGTCGCGACGATCTGGTCGGGCGCGGGCGTGGTCACCAAGCGCGTAGCCGATGCGGCCGAGGCCGCCGGCTTCGTGTTCGCGGTCGATCCGACGTCGGCCGAAGCCTCGTGCATAGGCGGCAACGTCTCGATGAATGCGGGCGGCAAGAAGGCCGTGCTGTGGGGCACCGCGCTCGACAACCTCGCGTCGTGGAAGATGGTCGACTGCGACGGCAACTGGCTCGAGATCGAACGGCTCGATCACAACCTCGGCAAGATTCACGATGCGCCGGTCGCGACCTTCGCGATCCGCAAGTTCGAGCCCGATGGCAGGACGCCGATCTCGACCGAGACGCTGGTGATCGAGGGCAAGCGCTTTCGCAAGGAAGGTCTCGGCAAGGACGTCACCGACAAGTTCCTCGCCGGATTGCCGGGCGTGCAGAAGGAAGGCTGCGACGGTCTGATCACGTCGGCGCGCTGGATCCTGCACAAGATGCCCGCGCACACGCGCACCGTCTGCCTGGAATTCTTCGGGCAGGCGCGGGAGTCGATTCCGTCCATCGTCGAGATCAAGAACTTCATGGACGCCGAGGCACGCGCGGGCCGCGCGATCCTCGCGGGTCTCGAGCATCTGGACGAGCGCTATCTGCGTGCTGTCGGGTATGCGACCAAGTCCAAGCGCGGTGCCGACGCGTCGTCGTCCGCAGCGACATTCGCGTCGAGCTTCCCGAAGATGGCGCTCTTCGGCGACATCGTCGGCGACGATGCCGATGTCGTCGCGCGCGCCGCGTCCGAGGTCGTGCGCATGGCCAATGGACGCAGCGGCGAAGGCTTCGTCGCGGTCTCGCCCGAGGCGCGCAAGAAATTCTGGCTCGACCGCGCGCGCACGGCCGCGATCGCGCGCCACACCAACGCGTTCAAGATCAACGAGGACGTGGTCATCCCGCTCGCGCGCATGGGCGAGTACACCGATGCGATCGAGCGCATCAACATCGAGCTGTCGATAGACAACAAGCTCGAGCTGCTCGACGCGCTCGATCGCTACTTCGCGCACGACCTCGGCACGATCGCGCTCGGCAAGACCGACGATGCGGAGGTCGATGGCCTGAGCCGCGACGAGCTGATGGGCAATCGCGTCGAGCAGGCGCGCGCGTTGATCGCGGTTGTGCGCGCGCGCTGGCTCTATCTGCGCGAGCACATGAACGTGTCGCTCGACGATGCGCGCGCCGCGTTGCATGGCCACGGCGTGCTGCCTCCACAGCAAGGGGAGGGCTGGGGCGGGGATGGCTCACGCCCCGTGTTCGACCTTCTGCAGGATCGCAGCATCCGCGTCTCGTGGAAGCGCGAAGTTCGCGCTCCGCTGCGCCAGCTCTACAACGGCGCCGCATTCGCGCCGGTGCTCGTCGGCGCCGAAGCCGTGCACAAGCGCGTGCTGCGCGGCCGCGTGTTCGTCGCGCTGCACATGCATGCGGGCGACGGCAACGTCCACACCAACATCCCGGTCAACTCCGACGACTACGCGATGCTCGCGACCGCGAACGCGGCCGTGGCGCGGATCATGCAGATCGCGCGCGATCTCGACGGCGTGATCTCGGGCGAGCA
>JBBQCA010000081.1:0-12909 GCA_038318315.1 Burkholderiales bacterium
CGATTCGAGACGAAGGCGTCGCGCGCGTCCTCGCGCACCAGTATCGCCGCGAGCACGAGGCCGTCGGCCAGCGTCATCGGCACGTCCTTCAACGAATGCACCGCGAGGTCCGCGCGCCCTTCGAGCAGCGCGGACTCGAGCTCCTTGACGAACAGCCCTTTTCCGCCGGCCTTGGACAGGCTCTGGTCGAGAATGCGGTCGCCTTGCGTCGTCATGCCGTCGATGACGACTTCGCAAGTGGGATAGAGGCGCAGCAACGCCGAGCGCACGTGCTCGGCCTGCCACATCGCCAACCGGCTCTCGCGCGTGGCAATGACGAGCCGCCCGGGGGCTTGCAGGCTCACTGCAGCAGCATGATCGCGCGCGTCTCGATCACGGATACAGTCCACGCTTTTCACGCGCCTGCAAGACCCTCGTGCACGCGACCACGAAAGCGGCGGTGCGCAAGGGAATCCTGTGCTGGTCGCCCATTTCCCAGATGCGCTTGAACGCATCGACCATGATCTTGTCGAGCCGCACGTTGATCTCGTCTTCGGTCCAGAAGAAGGAGCTGAAGTCCTGCACCCACTCGAAATACGAGACCGTCACGCCGCCCGCGTTGGCGATCACGTCGGGTACGACGAGGATGCCGCGCTCGCCGAGGGCCAGGTCGGCGTCGGGCGTGGTCGGTCCGTTCGCACCTTCGATGATCATGCGGGTCTTGACGCGCTCGGCGCGCTCGCGCGTGAGCTGGCTTTCAAGCGCGGCCGGGATCAGGAATTCGCTTTCGACGTCCCAGAAGTCTTCGTTGGCGATCTTGTCGCCGCCCTTGAAGCCGCCGACGCCGCCATTGGCATGCACTTCGGCAAGCAGGGTCGCGATGTCCAGTCCGGTCGGGTTGTAGACCGTGCCGGTGTGATCCTGCACCGCGACGATCTTTGCGCCGCTGCCCACGAACAATTCCGCAGCCGCCGAACCCACGTTGCCGAAGCCCTGCACCGCCACGCGCGCCCCGTCGATCGGCACCTCGATGCGGCGCGCAGCTTCGCGGCCGACCACGAACACGCCGCGACCGGTGGCCTTGACGCGCCCGAGCGAGCCGCCGAGTTCGATCGGCTTGCCGGTGACGACCCCGGTGGCGGTCGCGCCGATGTTCATCGAGTACGTGTCCATCATCCACGCCATGATCTGCGGGTTGGTGTTGACGTCGGGCGCGGGGATGTCCGAGTGCGGGCCGATGACGAGGCCGATCTCGCTGGTGTAGCGACGCGTGAGGCGCTCGAGCTCCTTGAGCGAAAGATCCTTCGGCTCGACCCGGACGCCGCCCTTGGCGCCCCCATAGGGCAGATTCACCGCCGCGCACTTGACCGTCATCCACGCCGACAAGGCCATCACTTCCTCGAGCGTCACGTCGGGGTGGAATCGCACCCCGCCCTTGCCAGGCCCGCGCGACAGGTTGTGCTGCACGCGAAAGCCCTCGTAATGCGAGACCGTGCCGTTGTCGAGCTCGATCGGGATGTCGACGATCAATGCGCGCTTGGGCCGCTTCAGGGTTTCGGTCCAGCGGGCCAGATGACCGAGATAGGGAGCCACGCGATCGACTTGCGAAAGATAGGTCGCCCAGGGACTGTCGTGGGCTTGCGTAACGTAGGAAAGGTTCATGACGATGTGCTACGCGCGTCGAAATGCGCGTCTCATGAAAATGATGGCCGCGACGATACAGCAATCAATCAGTGGTGTCGCGCAGGGGAGACGGGGTGCATGGGCAACTCAATTTCGTGTCGGCATCGGTCTTCGTGCGGACGCGCCGCGCGCTAGAATCCGCCCAGGCTTTTCAACTTTTCCCCGGCCCCACACCATGACTTACTGCGTCGCGATGCGACTCGACGAAGGTCTCGTCTTTCTCGCGGACTCGCGCACCAACGCCGGCGTCGACCACGTCAGCACGTTTCGCAAGTTGACGGTGTTCGAGCGACCGGGCGAACGCGTGATCGTGTTGATGACGTCCGGCAATCTCGCCACCGGCCAGGCGGTACGGCAGATCGTTTCCGAAACGCGCGATGCCGACGGCACCAGCATCTGGAACGCGAAGAGCATGTTCGAGGTCGCGCGCATCGTCGGCGATGCGGTGCGCAGGGTGCGCGCGCGCGACGCGGCGGCCCTCGAAGATGCCGGCATCGAATTCACGATGAGCATCATCGTCGGCGGACAGATCAAGGGCGAGCCCTGTCGGCTGTTCCTGGTCTACTCGGCCGGCAATTTCATCGAGGCGCTGCCCGAGAGCCCGTACTTCCAGATCGGCGAAGCGAAATACGGCAAGCCGGTGCTCGATCGCATGATCACGCCCAAGGCGACGCTCGACGAAGGCGCGAAATGCGCGCTGGTGTCGATGGACTCGACGATGCGCTCGAACCTCTCCGTCGGGTTGCCGCTCGATCTGATGTGCTACGAAGCCGACAGCCTCGCGGTGACGCGCTTCGCGATGATCGATGCGAACAATCAATATTTCCGCATGATCCACGACACGTGGGGCGAGCGCCTCAAGCAGATCTTCGGAGAGATTCCCGACCCCACGTGGGACGAGGCCGGCGCAATGGGCGGCGCATCGACCGTGCCCACGCGCATGAGCATGAGCAATCCGACGATGGCCAGCGGGGTGCCGACGTTGCCGCGCGCCGAACCGGTCCGCGCCCAACCGCCGCGCGACATAGAGCCCAAGCTGGCGGCCGTGCCGCGCGACCCGATCCAGACCCTGGCCGAGGATCAGGTCAATCAGCCGCAGTCTGAATAAATAGTCGCAGCGGTCGCCGCGCTTCAGGCCGCGAGAGGGACACTCTTCAGGGCGGGCTTGACTTGCGCGGGCTCTTCGACGGCGGCTTCCCGGACCTCGGTGATGTTGGGCTGGATGTCGGTCATGCGGGCCGGCCCGTAGATGATCGCGAACGCGACATCATTGGCATCGGCGCCCGATGCGATGCGCACCACGTCCTCGACCGGAGCTAAGCCGGTCGGATCGAACAGGATCCAGTTGCCCCCGAGGAAGGCTTCGAAGATCGCGTGGAAGTCGGGCGGCGGTTCTTCGAATTCGACATAGCCCACCACGAAGCGCGCGGGGATGTTGAGCGCGCGGCACATCGTGATCGCGACGTGCGCGAAGTCGCGGCACACGCCCACTCGATTGGCGAGCACGTCGCGCGCGGTGGTGGTCACGCCGGTCTGGCCGATCTGATAGAAGATGTGCTCGCGTATCCACGCCACGATCGCCTCGACGCGCGCATAGCCTTGGGGCAAATGCCCGAAGGTCCGCTGCACCATGCCCGACAGGGTGTCGGACTCGCAGTAGCGGGTGGGCAGCAAATAGCGCATCACTTCGTCGGGGAGTTCCGCGATGCTCAGTTCGCGCGCGTTGCGATCGGGCTCTTCGAAGCGCCGCACGACGCGCGCGCGATAATCGATCGTCATCGTGCCCGCGTCGGCGCTCACGCGCATCGAGCGGTTATGCGAATGCGGCGGCAGATATTCCCGCGGGATGCCGGTCAGCGGCAGGACGCTGAAGGACTCCGACAAAATCGTGTGCTCGGGAATGCGCGCCGCTTCGATCTGGAAAAAGAATTCGGAAGGTCCGGCGAGTTCATAGACCAGCCGGCAATCGACATCGAAAGTTTTCATCATGGGAGGGTTCGAACCCGTGGCATGCGGATCCGGGTAAGCGTAGCCCCGCGCGGCGCGGAAGCAGCCGATCGCGCACGAAATTCAGGGGGCGTCCTACCGCAGGTTTCCGTCTCAGCGACATCCCGCCCCGTTCGAGGGCAGAGGGACCGATCGAACCGCTAAGATGAGGGCCTACGCGAATCCGCGCGAGTCCACGCCTTCCCCACGAAAGCCCGTCGATGTCCGCAAACTCACAGCCCTCCGTTCGTCTTCGCGACGTGCAATGCATCACGCCGGCCGGCCTGCACCACATGGCTTATCGCGAGTGGGGCGATCCGGCCAACGATCGCGCGCTGATCTGCGTGCACGGGCTCACACGCGTGTCGAACGACTTCGACGCTCTGGCGCAGGCGCTGGCGACCGACTATCGCGTGGTGTGCCCCGACGTCGTCGGCCGCGGACGCAGCGGCTGGTTGCGCGACCCGATGCTTTACCAGATGCCGACTTATGTGGCGGACATGGTCACGCTGCTCGCGCGTCTCGATGCGACGACGGTGCATTGGTTCGGCACGTCGATGGGCGGCCTGATCGGCATGGTGCTCGCGTCGCTGCCCGACACGCCGATCCAGCGCATGATCCTCAACGATGCGGGCCCGCTGCTCGGCGCCGCGGCGATCGCGCGCATCGGCGCCTACGTGGGCGAGACCCCGCGCTTCGACAGTATCGAAGCAGCGGAGCGCTACATCCGCGAGATCACCGCGCCATTCGGAGAACACACCGATGCCGAGTGGCGCTTCCTGACCGAGGTCGTGATGCGCCGGGACGGCGATGCGTGGGTGCGTCACTACGACCCGCAGCTCGCGGTGCCGTTCAAGGCCGCGCAGGGAACCGGGGCGCAGGGCGATACATCGCTGTGGCACCTCTACGACACGATTCGTTGCCCGGTGCTGGCGGTGCGCGGCGAGCGATCGGACCTGCTGTCGCGCGACACGCATGATCAGATGGCCACGCGCGGACCGAAGGCGGAACTCGTGACCATCGCCGACGTCGGTCATGCACCCACGTTCATGCATGCCGATCAGATCGCGATCGCAAAGGATTTTTTTCTCAGAGGACTTTGATCATGCCCGATGAATCTCATGTCACGCGCCTGCACGTCGGGCCGCGCCTCTCCGAAGTTGCCGTTCACAACGGCACCGTTTACCTCGCCGGTCAGATCGCCGAACACACCAAGGCGGACGCGTTCGGACAAACGCAGGAGGTGCTCGGTCATGTGGAACGTTTGCTCGGCGAAGCCAAGAGCGACAAGCGCCACATCCTTTCGGCCACGGTCTATCTGTCGAACATGAAGAACTATGCCGACATGAATCGCGCGTGGGACGGCTGGGTCGAACCGGGTGCGACGCCGCCGCGCGCAACCGTCGAGGCCAGGCTGGCGCGGTCGGACTGCCTGGTGGAGATTCAGATCGTCGCCGCGCAGATCGTCTGATCGCGTAACGGGTCCTGTCGGTAGTAGGCCGCAAGCAACCCATACCAATCCGGGTACGCATCGGAAAGACGCTCGGGCGTCACGAAGAAGGCTTCGCTCGAGACCGAGAAGAACTCGGCTTCGTCGGTGGCGGCGTAGGTGTCGAGCGGCAACGCCGCGTAGTAGCGATCGGCGCGCGCCGAGTCGGGATCGAGATGTCGCGGGATCGCGGCTTCGGCAGCATCGACGCGCGCGGCGAAGTCGTCGAGAGTGGCCGCGAGCACGTCGCGCCAATGCGCGACGCGCAAGCCCGCATGCAGGCTTTTCGAGAACGCCGGGATGCCGTCGACCGCACCGTTGGCCATGTCGAGCTTGTGCGCGAACTCGTGGATCACGACGTTGAACGCGAACGGCGACGGCCGATGCGCGTGGCCTTCACGCTCGCCCGACGCCGCGTCCCACGCGAGCACGATCGGGCCGCCCTCCCACGACTCGCCGGCGATCGCCTCGGTCCACGCGTGAACCACGCCGTTCTCGTCGACAATCTCGCGATCGACGATGAAGTCGCTCGGATAGACGATCACTTCGTGGAAGCTCGGGTAGGCGTCGATACCGAGTTCGAGCACCGGCAGGCAGGCCTGGACCGCGATGCTCGCGACCATCTCGTCGGAAAGCGTGAGGCCGCCCGCGGCATTGACGGCTTTCGATGCGAGAAAGCTGCCGCAGGAATTCCGCAGCCGGTTGCGCCGGTCGGCATCGAGGCGATGCAGGAAGCGATGGCGATCGAGAAGACGCGACCAATCCTCGTCTGCAATCCACGGCGCCGGATCGAGGCCGGACTTCGCCGATCGACTGAACAACCCGCGCATGGCGATCTACCCGATCAAGCTACGAGATCTCGTCGATCCACGCCGCCTGAATCGCTTCGAGGATCTTCTCGCCCGAGCGCGCGGGATCGTCGTCGAAGTCTTCGAGCTCGGTCACCCAGCGATGCAGGTCGGTGAAGCGCACGGTATGCGGATCGACCTCCGCATGAGATTCGTGCAAGGCGATCGCGATGTCTTCGATGTCGATCCACTTCATGGCGCCCTCCTCAAGGCGTTCGGCGTGACGCGTTCAGCCCACTTCTTTCGCATGGTTGATCGAATACTTCGGTATCTCCAGCACCAGGTCGTCCTCGGTCATGATCGCCTGGCACGACAGCCGCGAGCGCGGCGTCAGGCCCCACGCCTGATCGAGCAGGTCGTCCTCGTTGTCGTCCGAGGGCTCGAGCTTGTCGAAGCCCTGCTTGACGATCACGTGGCAGGTCGTGCAGGCCGCCGACATCTCGCACGCGTGCTCGATAGGCACGTGGTGTTCGAGCAGGTTGCGGCACAGGCTCTTGCCGACCTCGGCTTCGAACTCGGCGCCGTTCGGACAGATATCGTGATGCGGCAGGACCGTGATCTTCGGCATGGGGTTGCGGGCTCGGACTAGGCGAGCTCGTCGAGACGCTTGCCGGTGAGCGCGCGCCTGACGCCGGCATCCATGCGCAACGCGGCGAACTCCTCGGTGCCGCGTGCGAGCGCGTCGATCGCATCCTTGATCGCGACGTGATCGTCGCCTGCTCCGACCTTGCGGACGGCGTCGACCAGGCAACGGATGCGCGCGATCTCCGGAGCGTCGAGCAGCGATGCATCGGCCGCGAGCGCGGACTCGGTGGCATCGACGATGCGCTGCGCCTCGACCTGCTGCTCGCGCAATGCGCGCGCGCGCATGTCGCTGTCGGCCGCGCCGAAACTGTCCTTCAACATGCGCGCGACTTCCTCGTCGCCCAGACCATATGACGGCTTGACGACGATGTGCGCCTCGACGTTCGAGGTCGTCTCGCGTGCCGTCACCGACAACAGGCCGTCGGCATCGACCTGATAGGTGACGCGGATGCGCGCGGCGCCCGCCACCATCGCCGGGATGCCGCGCAATTCGAAGCGCGCAAGCGAGCGGTTGTCGGTCACGAGCTCGCGTTCGCCCTGCACGACGTGGATCGCCATCGCGGTCTGGCCGTCCTTGAAGGTCGTGAACTCCTGCGCGCGCGCAACCGGAATAGTTGAATTGCGCGCGATGATCTTCTCGACCAGGCCGCCCATCGTCTCGACGCCGAGCGATAGTGGAATCACGTCGAGCAACAGCCACTCGTCGCTGCCCGCAGTGCCCGATGCAGAGCGATTGCCCGCCAGCGCGTTGGCCTGCATCGCGGCGCCCAATGCGACGACCCGATCGGGATCGAGGTCGATCAGCGGCGGCTTCTTGAAATAGGTTTCGACCGCGGCGCGAACCTGCGGCATGCGTGTCGCGCCGCCGACCATCACGACGCCACGTACGTCATCGACCGTCAGCCGCGCATCGCGCAGGCTGCGCGTGGCCGATGCGAGCGTGCGCTCGACGAGGTCCCGCGTCGCGGCAGCGAAGGCATCGCGCGAGATCGCCGCGTGACGATGCACGCCATCGGCCTCGAAGGCGAGATCGACGATCAGTGCATCGCTCAATTGTTCCTTCGCCGCGCGCGCGTGCGCTGCCAGGCGCGCGTGCTCGGCATCGGACAACTGCGCGGCATCGACACCCGCGGCCTTGAGCGCGAGCTGGGCGAGGCGCGCGTCGAAATCGTCGCCGCCGAGCGCAGTGTCGCCGCCGGTCGCGAGCACTTCGAACACGCCTTGCGTGAGCTTGAGGATCGACAGGTCGAAGGTCCCGCCGCCGAGGTCGTAGACCGCATAGACGCCTTCGATGCCGTGGTCGAGTCCGTACGCGACCGCCGCCGCGGTGGGCTCGTTCAACAAACGCAGGACATTGATGCCCGCGAGTTGCGCGGCATCCTTGGTCGCCTGGCGTTGCGAATCGTCGAAGTAAGCCGGGACCGTGACGACCGCGCCGACGAGGTCGTCACCGAGCGTGTCTTCGGCGCGCTGCCGCAAGGTCGCCAGAATTTCGGCTGAGACTTCGACCGGCGTCTTGATGCCGGCAACCGTAGAAAGCCGCACGAGATTGCCGCTGCCTTCGTGCATAGAAGCATCGACCAGGTCGTAACGCATCTCGCACGCGGCGGCCGCGTCGATCTGGTCGCGTCCACGACCCATCAGGCGCTTGACCGACACGATCGTGTTGCGCGGGTCGGCGGCACGATCGGCGAGCGCCTCGTGACCGATGCGCGCCGTGCCGTCCTGGCGGTAGTGCACTGCCGACGGCAGCAGCATTCGGCCCTCTTCATCAGGCAGGACTTCAGCGACACCGTTGCGAACCGCGGCCACCAGCGAGTTGGTTGTGCCCAGATCGATGCCCACCGCGAGGCGCCGCTGATGCGGCGCGGGCGCCATGCCCGGCTCGGAGATTTGCAGGAGAGCCATCAGTTCACCGCGGAGCCGAGACGATCGCTTGCCGACGCGACGTCTTCGCCGAAACGCTCGACGAACATCCACTGCCGTACGAGGTCGGAGGCATGCGCCGCGGCGGCGTCGGCATCAATGCTTGCAGCATCGTCGCGATCGAGCGCGGTCTCGATTTCTGCGGACAATCTGTCGCGCGTCGATGCAAGTTCGCGATCGAGCGCAGCGAGTGCCGCGCGGTCATCGCTCGTTCGCGCATCGTCGAGTGCCTCGCGCCATTCGAGTTGTTCGATCAGAAACGCTTGCGGCATGTTGGTGTTGTTCTCGTTCGCCGGATCGTGGCCCTTCAGGCCGCACAGATAGATCGCGCGCTTCAAAGGGTCACGAAGCACGCGATAGGCCTCGTTGGCCTGCGTCGCCCATTGCAATGCAACGCGCTGCTCGGCAGCGCCCGACGCGGCGAAGCGATCCGGATGCACGCGGCTCTGCAACTCGCGATAAGCGCGATCGAGCGCCTCGCTGTCGAGCGCGTAGCGTTCGGGCAATCCGAACAGCGCGAAGTGATTGTCTTTGATGTCCATAAGAAACAAGGCGGCCGGGCCGCCTTGGTTCATCGCGCGCAGCGTGACGCGGTTGTCAAATGCGGAAGCTCTCTCCGCAACCGCACTCGTCCTTGACGTTGGGATTCCTGAACTTGAAGCCTTCGTTCAATCCCTCACGCGCGAAGTCGAGTTCGGTTCCATCGATGTAGGGCAGGCTCTTGGGATCGACATAGACCTTCACGCCATGACTCTCGAACACGCGATCTTCCGGCACCGGCTCATCGACGTATTCGAGTTTTTACGCGAGCCCCGAGCAGCCGGTCGTGCGCACGCCCACGCGCAGGCCTTCGCCCTTGCCGCGCCGCTCGATGTAGCGCGACACGTGCCGCGCCGCCTTCTCGGTCAGCGTGATGCCTGCGAGATCGGTAGTCGCGGCCATGCTCATGCCGCCTGCGTTTCCGTAACTTCAGCCGCGACCTCGGCCACGGCATGGGCCACAGCGTCGGTGTGCTTGGTGCGATAGTCCTGCACCGCCGCCTTGATCGCGTCTTCCGCGAGGATCGAGCAGTGGATCTTCACCGGCGGCAATGCGAGTTCCTCGGCGATGTGCGTGTTGCGAATGCTCATCGCTTCGTCGAGCGTCTTGCCCTTGACCCACTCGGTCACGAGCGACGACGACGCGATGGCCGAGCCGCAGCCATAGGTCTTGAACTTCGCATCCTGGATGCGGCCGTCCTCACCCACGCGGATCTGCAACTTCATCACGTCGCCGCAAGCCGGCGCGCCGACCATGCCGGTACCGACCGCGTCATCGCCCTTTTCGAAAGAGCCGACGTTGCGCGGATTTTCGTAGTGATCGAGAACCTTGTTGCTGTAAGCCATGATGCTCTCCGGTTACTGCTTGTTCAGTGCGCTGCCCACGTGATCGATTCCATATCGACCCCGTCCTTGAACATTTCCCACAGCGGCGACAAATCGCGCAGCTTGGCGATGCGCGACTTCAGAAGACCGATCGCGAAGTCGACGTCGTCTTCGGTGGTGAAACGTCCGATCGTGAAGCGGATCGACGAATGCGCGAGCTCATCGCTGCGACCCAGCGCCCGCAACACATAGCTGGGCTCGAGGCTCGCCGACGTGCACGCCGAACCCGACGACACCGCGAGCTCCTTGATGCCCATGATCAGGGACTCGCCTTCGACGAAGTTGAAGCTGACGTTGAGGTTGTGCGGCACGCGATGCTCTTCGTCGCCGTTCACATAGACCTCTTCGATATCGCGCAGTCCGTTCCACAAACGATCGTGCAACATGCGCACACGCTCGTTCTCGGTATTCATTTCCAGACGCGCCAGACGATAGGCCTCGCCCATGCCGACGATCTGATGCGTCGCCAGCGTGCCCGAACGCAAGCCGCGCTCGTGACCACCGCCGTGCATCTGCGCTTCGAGGCGCACGCGCGGCTTGCGACGAACGTAAAGCGCACCGATGCCCTTGGGTCCGTAGGTCTTGTGCGCGGTGAAGGTCATCAGGTCGACGTTCCACGACGACAGATCGATCGCAACCTTGCCGGTCGCCTGCGCGGCGTCGCTGTGAAAGAGAATGCCGCGTTCCTTGCAGAGTGCACCGATCGCAGGGATGTCCTGGACGACGCCGATCTCGTTGTTGACCAGCATCACCGATACCAGCACGGTGTCGTCGCGCATCGCGTCGCGCAGTTGATTGAGCGTGATCAGGCCGTTGGGTTGCGGCTGCAGGTACGTAACCTCGAAGCCTTCGCGCTCCAGTTCGCGGCAGGTGTCGAGCACGGCCTTGTGTTCGGTCTTGACCGTGATGATGTGCTTGCCCTTCTCCTTATAGAAGTGCGCGGCGCCCTTGATCGCGAGGTTGTCGCCTTCGGTCGCGCCCGAGGTCCAGATGATTTCGCGCGGATCGCAGTTGACCAGCTTCGCCACTTCCGCACGCGCGTTCTCGACGGCCTGCTCCGCGTCCCAGCCGAACGGATGGCTGCGCGATGCGGGGTTGCCGAATTGCGTCGTGAGATACGGGATCATCTTCTCGGCAACGCGCGGATCGACCGGCGTTGTTGCCGAATAATCCATGTAGATCGGAAGACGTGACTGCATGATGGTTTCCATTGATTCGCGTTGGCTGATTGGCTAGCTCAGGCGCGCGTCGGGGCATTCGCCCGCGCTACGGCGATCGCGCAATACATGCACCTGCGGGGCACTCTCGCATCGATGCAGCCGCGCTCTTTGTTCGGTAATCAGATCGTTCAGCGACACGCTGTCGAGATACTCGACCAGGCGCGTGTTGAGGTTCGCCCACAGGTCGTGCGTCAAGCAGCGCCGATCCTCGAGACAGTTTTCCTTGCCCTTGCATTGCGTCGCGTCTAGCGGTTCATCGACGGCATGGATGATGTCGGCCACCGTGATGTCCATCGCCGCGCGGCCGAGCGTGTAGCCGCCGCCCGGACCTCGCACGCTTTCAACCAGCGCGTTACGCCGCAGCTTGCCGAACAGTTGCTCGAGGTAGGAAAGCGAGATGCTCTGACGGCCGCTGATGCCCGCAAGCGCGACCGGACCGGCGTGTTCGCGCAACGCGAGATCGATCATCGCGGTCACGGCAAAACGTCCTTTGGTGGTCAGTCTCATGGGAATTGGCTCCGGGAAAGCGGGGCTGCCCGCTCTCCTCGAGAACACGAAGAATACTATTCCCGACCAATTTAGTCAACTATTCGGACCGCCGCCCCGCACTTGCGACCGGCAGGCTTCCCCGCCGGTCCGCCAACCTTTAAGCAGCGGCCTTCTGCGCCATGCGGCGGCGCACGAAATCGACCAGGTTGATGCACGCGTCCTCGACGTAATCGAGAACCACCTCGAACCCGTCGGCCCCGCCGTAGTACGGATCGGGTACGACGGCGGACTCGTGTTCGGTCGCGAAGCTCATCAGCAACTTGATCTTGTGATGGAACTGGCCCGGCGCGATCTGCTGGAGCAGCGCGTGGTTGTCCCAGTCCATCGCGAGAATCAGGTCGTAGTGGACGAAGTCTTCCTTCGTGACCTGGCGCGCGATCAGGTTGGACATCTCATAGCCGCGCTTCTTGGCGGCGCGCGTGGCCCGCGCATCAGGCCCTTCGCCCGCGTGGAAGCCATGCGTGCCGGCCGAATCGACCTTGACGTGCTTCTCGAGTCCGGCCTCGCGGACCTTCGCGCGAAACACGGCTTCGGCCGTGGGCGAACGGCAGATGTTGCCCATGCAGACAATCAGAATCTTGAACGCTTCGTACTTCAACATGTTCGCTCACCCTATCCAGTGCAATTCGACACTCGTCGAGATGGTTCGCAGCAGCGTCGCCATTGGCACGATGCGTCCGCCGAACCGATTTTCAACCGCGACATGGACCTCTCATGCCGCCCTGTCTCCGCTTTCCATCAGCAACACGTTGTCCGCGCCCGACGCACCGAAAACCTGCTGCTTGAGTACCGCCAGCTGGTCCCTCGTTTGTGCTGCCTGCTCGAACTCCAGGTTGCGTGCGTGGTCCAGCATCGCCTTTTCAAGGCGCTTGATTTCACGCGCGAGATCCTTCTCGCCCATCTCGCCATAACGCGCTTTTTCCTGCGCCGCTTTCAGGTCGGTGCGCGCGGTCTTGACGTCGTACACGCCGTCGATCATGTCGCGCACATGCTTGATGACGCTGCGCGGCTCGATCCCGTTCGCGACGTTGAACGCGGTCTGCTTGGTGCGACGTCGATTGGTCTCGTCGATCGCCCGGCGCATCGACTCGGTGATCGAGTCGCCATAGAGGATCGCGGTTCCATTGATGTTGCGAGCCGCGCGGCCGATGGTCTGGATCAACGAACGCTCGGCGCGCAGGAAGCCTTCCTTGTCGGCATCGAGGATCGCGACCAGCGAC